>JAESUD010000187.1 GCA_016763335.1 Emcibacteraceae bacterium
ATAAGAGGGACCTGGTCAGTGACTAAGGCTGGACGGTTATACTAAAACTTCGCAGCAAACTAAAAACAGTCCTAGAACTATCCGCAAAGCTATCAGATGACAAAAAAAGGCCGCTTACTAACCTAGTAAGCGGCCTTTTAAATTCATAACGGCTTGCGTTTAAATTTCAGATTTAATCTGTTCCATGGCTGTAACCAGTAAGTCTTCCATTTGGCGACGAACTTGATGTTCGCTTTGATCCACACCTTTTTCGTCAAGATCGGCTTTGACCTTACGGTAAACATCATCATCGCCGGTTTCTTCAAAATCACTTTCAATTACTTGACGGGCATAGGCATCAACTGCGTCACCCTCTAAACCCATAAGGCCAGCAGCCCACTGGCCGAGCAGTTTATTACGACGTGCGCCTGCTTTAAATTCCAGTTCTTTATTGTGGGAAAACTGATTTTCCGCTGCTTTTTCCCGATCATCAAATTGCGACATGGGTATTTGCTCCTTAAATTAGCTTAAATTTCATAATTACATCATGCCTGTTTAAGGCATTTTGTTTCGTATTTCCATATTTTTTATATATTATGAAAAAAAATATTTTAAAGGGCTAAGTCTGATTGTTTTTACCGTTTAATTAAGCTAGATTGTCCTCGCTTGATTCTGCTATTTTAAGGACAAACATGTCAGACAAAGAAATGCTCTACGAAGGCAAGGCCAAAATCCTTTATAAAGGAAGTCGGCCTGACACCATCATCCAATATTTTAAAGACGATGCCACTGCGTTTAACAACGTGAAGAAAGGCACCATTGCCGGCAAGGGGATTATAAATAATAAAATCACCGAGCTCGTAATGACGCGCCTGTCGCAAATCGGCATTCCGACCCATTTCATAGAACGACTTTCCGACCGTGAGCAACTTTGCCACGAAGTCGAAATCATTCCCCTTGAAGTGATTGTCAGAAATACCGTCGCGGGAACAATGGCAAAAACATTCGGTATCGAGGAAGGCACACGCCTGCCGCGCCCGATCATCGAATTTTCCTTAAAAGATGATGATCTTGGCGATCCGCTTATTCCGGAAAATCATATTTTGGTTCTTGATATTGCCAAAGAATATGAACTGATAGAAATCATGGAAATGACTTCAAAAATCAATGATTACCTACGCGGATTTTTCGCTGCTGTTGGTATTGAACTTATTGATTTTAAACTTGAATTTGGCCGCCTTGATGACGGCGAAGACGGGCACTTCATTGTTCTTGCTGATGAGTTTAGCCCTGATAATTGCCGTCTTTGGGATTTTGAAACTGGTGAAAAGCTTGATAAAGACCGCTTCCGCCGCGATCTCGGCGGTGAAGTTGAAGCTTATCAAGAAGTGGCCCGCCGCCTTGGTATCTCTTTAGAAACTGAAGATAAAGAATAACTTTTTAAAAGGAAAAATACGTTGAAAGCACGTGTACATATTACCCTAAAAAATGGCGTTTTAGACCCGCAGGGCAAAGCCATCCAACACGCCCTTGACGCCCTTGGTTTTTCCGGTGTTGATGATGTCCGTCAGGGCAAATATATCGAACTTGACCTTGCCGAAACTGATAAAGCAGCGGCAAAAGCCAATGTGGAAGAGATGTGTAAGAAGCTTCTTTCCAATATGGTTATCGAAAATTATTCAATCGATATTGATTAATCCTTACAAGGAATAGACAAATGAAATCAGCTGTTGTTACCTTCCCTGCTTCTAACTGTGATCGGGATATGTTTGACGCACTTGAAAAAATCACTGGAAAGACGCCGCACCATATTTGGCATCAAGACAGTGAAATCCCCGATGTTGACCTGATCGCCCTACCGGGCGGTTTTTCATTTGGGGACTATTTACGTTGCGGTGCAATGGCGGCGCGTTCCCCAGCGATAAAGGCGATAATGGCACATGCCGAACGCGGCGGCAAAGTCATTGGTGTTTGCAACGGCTTTCAGGTACTCACCGAAATGGGTTTATTACCCGGCGCGTTAATGCGCAACAAATCGTTGAAATTCGCCTGTAAAACAGTCCAGTTAAAAGTTGAAAATTCAAACGGAACTTTCACAAACGCCTATAGTGATGGCCAAGTGATTGATATTCCCATTGCCCATCATGACGGTAATTATTTTGCTGACGATGAACACTGGCAAGACTTGAAACGAACGGCCAAGTTGCCTTTCGTTATGTCAATAAAGCTGGTGAAGCAACGAATGAGGCAAACCCCAACGGATCACAAAATAATATTGCCGGTATCATTAATGAACGCGGCAATATTATTGGCATGATGCCTCACCCCGAACGATTAATCGAAGATGCACAGGGCGGCACAGATGGCCGTGGATTTTTTGAGAGCATCATCAATACGCTTAATTAGAGATTACAAGTATGACAGATAAAATTTGGAATAATAATCCTGAAATCACCGATGATCTGGTTAAGGAACATGGCTTATCCGACGATGAACGGGATTTGATGATTAAAATCCTTGGCCGTACGCCAAGTTTAACCGAGCTAGGTATTTTTTCCGTGATGTGGAGCGAGCATTGTTCTTATAAATCATCAAAACTGCATCTTAAAACCCTGCCGACAAAGGCACCATGGGTTATTCATGGTCCCGGTGAAAATGCTGGTGTAATTGATATTGGTGATAATCAAGCGGCTATTTTTAAAATGGAAAGCCATAACCACCCGTCATATATTGAACCATATCAGGGCGCGGCAACCGGCGTTGGTGGTATTTTGCGTGATGTGTTCACCATGGGCGCAAGACCAATAGCCAATATGAATGCGCTGCGCTTTGGTTCACCCGATCATAAAAAAACACGTCATTTACTAAGCGGTGTTGTGGAAGGTATCGGCGGATATGGTAATTGTGTCGGTGTACCAACCATAGGCGGTGAAACCAATTTTCATCCATCATATGACGGTAATATCCTTGTAAACGCCATGGCCGTTGGCCTTGCGGACCAAGATAAAATATTTCTTTCAGCGGCGGCCGGTGTTGGCAACTCTGTAATTTATGTCGGTTCAAAAACCGGACGTGACGGCATTCACGGTGCGACAATGGCATCCGCCGAATTTACCGAAGACAGCGAAGAAAAACGCCCGACCGTACAAGTTGGTGATCCGTTTACCGAAAAACTGCTTATTGAAGCCTGTATTGAACTTATGTCCACCGATATGGTTGTCGCCATTCAGGATATGGGAGCAGCAGGACTGACTTCATCATCCGTTGAAATGGCTTCTGGCGGCGGTGTTGGCTTTACGCTTAACCTAGATAACGTGCCACAACGCGAAGAAAACATGACACCGTACGAAATGATGCTTTCTGAAAGCCAGGAACGTATGCTTGTGGTGCTTAGACCTGAACGCGTCGCCGAAGCAGAAGCAATTTTCCTTAAATGGGATCTTGATTTTGCGGTGATCGGCGAAATTACCGATAGTGGCAATTTAACATTAATGTTTAAGGGTGAAGTGGTCGCCGATATCCCTACTCAGCCGCTGGCTGATAATTCACCGGAATATGACCGTCCCTGGGTAAAAACAGAAAAACGCGCCACCATTGATGCCGCTGATGTCGCTATGCCAGACGATCTCGGCGCCTGCCTGCTTAAAATGGTTGGTAGTTCAAACCTTTCGAGCCGTGCATGGATATGGCAGCAATATGATCATCAGGTCATGGCTGATACAATTCAACTACCCGGCGGTGATGCC
>JAESUD010000188.1 GCA_016763335.1 Emcibacteraceae bacterium
TATCAGACGCGATTTTATTGAAAGTGTTAAGCCGGCAATGAACGGCGATAAAATTATAGTTATCGGTACCGGCGAAGAACTGCGTCTTTCTCGCCGGTACCGTGATAACCTTAATCTGCCATCATAATATTATTGTCCCATAAGACCCTGTTTTTTATACCCTTGTGGCATTTGAAAAACGCTGTTCGGAATATCTTTCTCTGTGATAGAAGAAAGGGTTGTTTCCTCGGCAATTTTGCCCTTAGAATACTGTCTGGTTATGACGGGAAAACCGTTCATTTCTTCCATAAAGGAAAAAGGGTTACTGTCCACTTGAACGGGTGACATTTGGCTGATTTGTTCTAAAAAACTTTCCATAAATTTAACCATGTTGGCAAAAGATTTTTGAACATTGTCACTGGCATCAAGCTCTGACCAGGATGCCACACAATATTCACTTTCTTTTTGATCATTCTTATAGGCTTCATAATATACACAATCGTATCCATTGATGGTGTCATCCCTATTGGTTTTACGAAAATCCGTTTTAGGTATTTCTATTTTAGACGCCTGCGATCCAGCCATTTGCGGCATTCTTTGCTTCATCATATTTTCGACCATGGCTCTTTGCTCTGGTGGGACATTGGCAAGTGCTTGTTCCATCATCTTTTCCATTTCATTCTTAATGGATGAACCGGTATTTTGATCAAATACCATGTAAGATTTATCTTCATGAGAAATGATTGTCATATTTTGCTCGGCATAATTAAAAATCATGTCAGTGTTTTTATCACCACTCATTTTCATAAAGCCATCAGATAACAGAAACTGCATGGTTTCTTCTGTTGCGGACGATTTTCTGAAATCTTTATTGATAAATTCAATGATTTCCCCTGCTTGAAGTGACGTTGTACAAAAAGTTATTAACAAAATTGATGATAAGATTCTTGGCAATCTAGACATGGAATTATTCCTTTTTAAAGCAATGTTTTTTTCGTTATAGCACTAATGGTTAATTTGGTAAAATATTGACTTTCTGAGCGATCAGATTATCGTGGATTTATAAAAAATATATTGAGGAAACATGATTATGATAGATATTACAAAAATTGGTAAAATAACTTTACTGGCAAGCGCGATGGCAGTGACAATGGTCAATATGCCAATGGCACAGGATAATCCATACGAGGAAGTGCCCGGTGTGTGGGCAGAACTGCCGGACGGCCGTAATTGGGGTTCAACCAGCACGGTTTATTATGCGGGTAATGGTAATATTTGGGCGGCGGAACGTTGCGGTGCAAATACCAATTGCATGGACACGCCGGACATTGATCCCGTTATGTTGATAAACCCTGACGGTAAAATCCTTAAAAGTTTTGGTAAAGGTATGCTTGTATGGCCGCATGGTATTCATGTTGATGTTGAGGGCAATGTCTGGATCGCGGATGGACGCGGTGATGAAGAACGCGGTGTCGGCCATCAGGTTCATAAGTTTGATAGTGATGGTCAACTTCTTATGTCACTTGGCACGGCTGGTAAAGCGGGCAAGGGTAATAATATGTTTGATCAGCCTTGTGATGTTCTTATTGCCCCTAACGGTGATATTTTTGTTGCCGACGGCCATTCACCAAAAGGCAACAACCGCATTGTGAAATTTAACAGCAAGGGCGAGTATCTAATGGAATTTGGCGGTGATGGCGCTGAGTTTGGTGAATTTTATGAACCCCATAGCCTTGCCATGGATTCTACAGGACGTTTGTTTGTTGCCGACCGATATAATGACCGCGTGCAAATATTTTCACAAAGTGGCGAATTTCTGATGTCATGGCGTCAATTTGGCCGACCCAGTGGTGTTTATATTGATAAAAACGATATTCTTTATGTGGCGGATAGCGAAAGCAATTCCGGCGGCACCCGTAACCCCGGCTTTAACCGTGGCATCCGTATTGGCAGTGCCAAAACGGGTTGGGTAACGGCTTTTATTCCTGACCCTGATCAAGGCGTTGCCTTTAGCCGCGCCGAAGGTGTAACCGCGGATGAAGACGGCAATGTATTTGGTGCAGAAGTTGAAGAACAGAATCTCCGTAAATATGTCCCACGTGGCACTTTAAAAAGAGAGTAATTGAAAGTCAGTGTAGAAAGTGATTCAGAATGGGACACTTTTTACGAAAGATGTAAAAAAGAATTACACTTTTAACGATTTGATAATATATAATGAAAAGGCAGGCGTTTATATGCCTGCCTTTTCTCATAATGGCACGATATTTGCGTATGGTTAATATTGATAAATATGGTTAATATTAAAATATGAATGTCTTGGGAGGCAATTATGAAAATAATACTTTTGATCACAGGGGTGATATCAGCCCTATTTGGGATTGCGACAGCGCATGCAACTATTGTTGATTTCAACATATTCAACATTAGAAACAATGATGGCTCTACTAGTGCCATATGGGATGGGGATCTATCAATCGTAGAAAATGCGGCCGGTGACGGCTTTAGTGCCAGTACACCTCAGTCAGGACAAAAAGTTGGTTACGGCACTAATGAATTTAATGGTAGGAGCCTAAACACGCTTTCAACGGTAGACTGGAATAAAATTTCTGGTGAGGCGGGTAAATTTTCTTATCTCAATATGTGGGTAACTGACGGTACGAATTATGCCATTATATCGTCCGAGAATGATTACCGCGGAACGGATTTTTCCGCACGCCAAGAATGGAAGATATTTGAATATGATAACACGCCAACGGTTGATTTTGATTGGTTGTTAGACAGTGGCACAGGCGGGCGTTCAGGGCAGTATCTTACAAAAGATGGCGATAATGTTGATCTAAGTGATTTTTCAAGTTTGGTAAAAATATTTACCGGCGAACCAGCAACAAGTACGGGCGTTGGTAGCGGTTCACCGCAAGGCGGATATGGGTTTAACCTTATTTTTGGTGATACACAGTCAAACTTTCTTGGTAGTTATGAACTTGATCAACTTGAAATAGCATTTGGCGCTGAAGCATTTGAAGCAGGAAATATTTCTGCTGTGCCTGTACCCGCGGCAGCATGGTTGTTTGGTTCTGCTATTATGGGCTTCATGGGCGTTAAACGTCGCAAGTTTTTTGCCAAGAGATAACCTTTAGTAATTTTTCTTATTTCTTTGAAACAGTTTTTGGCACTGATGTATTTCACTATACATCAGTGCTTGCATTAGATGTCGTCAAATTTCTTGTGTGAGGTACTTTCCTCTATGAAATTGAGCCATGACGTTTTGTTTTATTTTTGTAGAGGATGTTTTTGGCTTATATCTAACCTGCATA
>JAESUD010000189.1 GCA_016763335.1 Emcibacteraceae bacterium
ATTCATGATTGGCTACAGATAAATCGACACCATCATTCAATTTTGTACAAAGCGCGAGGTTTTGATCCAGAAATTCGGCCGGATATGTATTTGCCATTGCCAAACACAAATCACCGACAAATCCAATTTTTATAGTCTTCGCATTCATTACTGCTCTACTTTTCTTTTTCTAAAACTTACTTCAGTGATCAATTTAAGAAACTTACTTTCTATTACCATAATTAGCTTAGGTGCTTGAACCATATATATCATTTATTAAATTTTGGTTATTCTTCTTGTCTTTATGCACCCAAATACAACTCCTGTAATGTCATTATGATTATTAAGAGGTGGTTTTTATTTCTACATTTTCCATTAATTTGTAAAGCACTCCAAATAGTAAAAGCGATGAATTTGATTCAATTTTGAATTAATATGTTATTAGAAAGGATATATAAAGATTTTCAATATATATACTTGATTATTCATAGAAACTTACGTTGCAGCAATTGTCATCAACCATAACATTAATAATTTGGCATTTCTTTAAAACTATATTTCTAATAACAAAATAAAAAGCAGTATATTAAATGAGCTTAGAGAATAAGATTAAAACCGCACTCAAATGGTCGGTTCTTTCTAAAGTAGCAATTCAATTGTTTAGTTGGGTTTTAACCTTTTGGACCATTCGCATATTAACACCCGATGATTATGGCTTATTTGCTTTAGCTATGCTTATTATAAGCTTTTTTTATCTGATTAATGAATTCGGTCTTGGACCCGCTATTGTAGTTGAAGAAGATCTAACTGAAGAAAAAATAAGATCTGCAGCAGGATTAATTATAACTATAAATCTTGTAATCAGTTTAATAGTTTTTTTCTCAGCACCTTTAATTGCGGTGTTACTAGAAGATCAGCGCGTAGAACTAGTTATTCAGATCATCTCCATACAATTTATTATAGGAGGTTTTTCAGTAGTGCCGAGGGCATTACTAGTTCGTCGATTAGATTTTAAAAGAAAGGAACTAATCTTCTTTTTTAGAAATTTGACAGCTGGTGTTTCCACCCTTGTTCTGGCAATATTGGGGTATGGTATTTGGGCTCTGGTCTGGGGTAACTTAGCGGCTCTCGTTATAAGTGCGGTATTACTAAATTTGTCAGAATTTCACATTCCTTCCTTTGATTTTAAAAAAGTGAAACCAATGATAAAATTTGGTACAAACATACTTGTTCAACGTACTGTCTGGTGGCTTTATTTAGAAGCTGATATATTCATAATTAACAGAGTATTATCAACTACCCTTGTCGGATCATACTATACTGCAAAATCCTTGGCGGCAATGCCGGGAGATAAAATTGGTCAGCTAGTTAACGAAATAATATTCGCTGGCTTTTCCAAGATTAGAGACAATAAACCACTCGTAACGCAATCATTGACTAGAGGCATAAAAATGATCTCAATCATTATGTTCCCGGTTTATTTTGGCATTTCATCCGTTAGTTCTGAATTAGTTCACGTGCTCCTCGGGGAAAAATGGCTTGAAAGTATTTTACCTCTACAAATATTATGTATAGTATTTGCTTTTAGAATTATTAGCGTTCCTTTCAGTGAAGTCTTGAATGCATTAAACCATAGTAAAATAGCGGCACAAAATACAATCATCATATCTGTGATCGTGATTGCAAGCTTGGTGACAGGGTCTAATTGGGGGATATTAGGGGTTTGTATAGCTTGGGGGATAGGATATATGATTGCCTTTAATATTGTTACTCACAGAGGTGCTCGGTACACTGGAATTGGTATTCGCGCATTAATAAAGATTCTATCTCGTCCTCTACTTTGTTCTTGCCTCATGTATGCGGTTTATATTCTGTACGTCTACAATTACCAACTGACATGTTTCAGCTTTATAAATTGCTTATTTTAATTTCCTTAGGAGTGCTAACATACGCCCTCTCAGCTCTATTGATCCAACGAGAAACATTATTAGAATTAAAGTCTTTCTTCTTTTCACGTAATTGAGCATCATGAAAAACGTGAAATTAAAATATGGGTATTGGGGAAGCAAAGAATTTATTGCAGCATTGCAGGCCCAAAAAACATCTACAAAGCTATTTAAAGAAAAGCTGTTAACTATTTCTGATTGCGAAGATTTGATTTTACTAAATAGCGGACGGTCTGCTATTCGTGTTGCGCTGAAAAGTTTTAAACAAATTAGACCGCATAAAGAAAATATTATTGTCCCCTCTTATACTTGTAATGCTGTTGTAGATGCCATTGTTGATGAAGGCTTAAATCCATTATTTATCGATGTGGATGAAAACCTGAATTTATCGTTTGAAGTGATTGAAAAGCTTGATCTCACAAACGTATTAGCCATTATTATTGAACACGCTAACGGTATTCCCAGTGACATAAAGCGCATTAGCAACATCACCCAATCTAATGAAATATTTTTAATTGATGATGCTGCTCAAATTCAGGGAGTATCAATAAATGGCAAACCACTTGGTAGTCTTGGTGATGTAGGTATTTATAGCTTCGCTCAGTCGAAAACACTGGTGGGTGGCATTAGCGGCAGTGGTGGAGCGTTGCTGATAAACAACCCTATTCTGGTGGATCCATGCCAACAACTTACGGCTAGCCTTTCCGTATCAGATAACGGTCGAATTGCCGCCTTGAAGTTTGCAACTACATATCTGTTAGAAAAATATACTTATTTAATATCATACTATTATAGGCGAATTTTTCCAAAAACCAAATTTGCAAAAATGGAAATATCACTTATCAATCCTGTGAATTCTGCAATGTTATTGGCACAATTTTCGCGGCTCAAATATATTTTAGAAGGCAAAAGAAAAGCCGTATTATTATATATGAAGTTAAAATCTAATTATCCAAAAATAGACTTTGTCCAAGATATAAAAAACAAAGATATAATTAAATTGCTCATTAAATTGCCAATCGGATTAACACCGGATCAAATAAAAATATCGATGAAACAAGAGGGTATACAAACCAGGCTAGCGTATGATTTGCCCTGGGCAACAAATAACCCAAACTGTAAAAATGCACTGAAAATTGCTTCTCATATGATAGAAGTTCCCATTGTAATTGGCATGGAAGAAAGTGATGTAAAATATATTCTGGACAAGTTTCAGATGATTATCAGTGAAAATGATACCCCTATTTCGATCTAATTATGATATAAAACAAGACTACATCCAAAGTCTAAATCAGTCATACATTAGAGGTAAATCAAATATCCTTAACACCATCAAACAAACATCAAATTCCATTTGTCTTCATCCATGGTTCTTATGCTAATTCCAAAAGCTGGAAAAAAATTACAGAACGATTAGCCAATAATAGAGAGTGCTTTACAGTTGATCTTCCTGGACATGGCGGCACCGCAGAACCTAATGATTTAGAGGCACCCGATTTAAGACCAGAATTCGCACGGCTCAATGAAATGCTCGACGGCAAAATTGATCCAAAAATTGGTGTCCATCTTGTTGGTCATTCATTTGGCGGGGTCGTTGCACTTGCTGCTACAATGGCAAAGATCGTCCCAGTAAAAAAACTAACACTGTTTGAAACGGTTGATGTTTCTGTACTTGAAGTGTTTGGCATGGACGCAGCCATGAACAAAGTTAATGAATTTGTCGTCCAGTTTAAAGAGGCTTATAATAACGACGAAGATTATGCGTGCGCCAGAGTGATTGATTTTTGGGGCGGTCAAGGCTCTTTCGAAGCCATTCCCCAATATATTCAACAACAGATGATAACTATGACACAAAATAATATTCGTCACTGGGAGCTTATTAAAAACAATGCTAAGCCGCAGGCAGCATACCAATCATTAAATATTCCGGTCAATCTAGTCTACGGCAGCAAATCTAACATGGTAGCTAAGACAATTTCAAAAACACTTCATCAACATTTTCCCAACAGTTCACTGTTCGAAATTAATGGGGCCAGTCACTTTATGATTACCACTCATACGGATGAATGCGTCGAAATCATTAAAGAATAAAATTGCAATGTAAAATATACTTTACATTATGTAAATAATATCATACATATTCTTTTTTAAATAGGAGGATGTTATGGACGTATCAAATCGTGAAAAATCTATTTGGATTGAATTATTCGTTTCTATAGGTGTGGCAATATATTATTTTACCAATGTTTTTTCCGCAGGTGGATTTAATGATATTATCAGCGCAGAAGTTGGCAAAGTAATCATCAATGCAATTTTAATTAGCATTGCTGCATCAATTATTCTCAGCATCATTTTCAAACAAAAAGACCCTGAAGCAAAAGATGAACGCGACAAAGCAATAGAAGCCAGAGCAAACGCTTACGCCTATTATGCACTTACGTTTTTAATAGTTTCGATTATCATTCATATAATGATAAATGAAGGCGCTGGTTATTTTTTTAATGAAGATGTATTACGGGTGAGCAACGCACAAACAATGCATTTTATTTTAATTGCTCTTATCATCGCTGGCGCTGTCAAGTCGGTCACACAATTATTCTGTTATCGCCGAGGATTATCATAATGGCGGGTAAAGTTATAAAAAATAATATTCGCGTTTTACGATTTCAAAATGATGAAATGACCCAAGCGGCACTCGCCGATAAATCCGGCGTGACAAGACAGACAATTCTCGCCATTGAGGCTGCAAAATATGCCCCGTCTTTAGAGCTTGCCTTTAAAATTTCTGATATATTTTCAACCCCACTCGAAGATGTCTTCCAATATGTCGATAAGGAATAAAAATTGACCGAAGATTTAATTGTTGAATATGTACATATTCTGTTCTAAAATAAGTCATGAAGAGAATAATTGTTACATTTTTAATATCGACCTTTGCCCTAAGCTGTTCCGTCGCAGCACAGACTTATTTGGGGAAAAACTGCCCACAGGACCCTAATTGTTTAAATAATCCTTATGGTGCAGGAAGCCCTTATAAAAATAATGGTTTTAATAATCCATATAGCGTGAATGGAAGCTCTCACAGTAACAAATCACCTAATAACCCCTATGCTACAAAACCGCCTAAATTATATGATGAGAATGGCAAATATATGGGATTATTAAGTAATAACCCCTATTTACCAGATTCTACCTCTAACCCTAATGGTCGATACGGCAACCCCAATTCTGCCGATAGTATCAACAATCCCTACGGTGCAGGTAGTCCATACACAAATAAAAAAATATATATAGTGCCACAAAAATAATTATTTTGGTTTTCTTAAGTTTACTGAAAAACTTGGTGTTAATAGCCCTACGCTGATTTTAAAAGGTCGTAAAACCC
>JAESUD010000190.1 GCA_016763335.1 Emcibacteraceae bacterium
GAAGATGCCCAAAAAAGAGACGGGGATAGTTTCCCGCTTGGTAATTATGGTGCGGGACTCGGGGCGCGGGCCGGTAATAAAGAAGGCGGTATTGGGTCAACCTCGCTTGATCTTGGTGGCGGGCTTATGGTTGGGGCGCTGGTGGCGGTGAATAGTGTTGGCAGTGTGTTTATGCCGGACGGTAAGACATATTGGGCGCAACCGTTTGCCATCGGTGATGAAATTGGCGGACAAAAAGCTAATCCAGATCAAGAGCCGGCGACGCAGCCGTTACCGGATGATGGTAAAATGGGTGGTTCACAGCCGGGAACGAATACGACAATTGGCGTGATTGCGACATCGGCCAAGTTGACGACGGCTGAATGTAAACGGGTGGCGATGATGGCGCATGATGGTTATGCGCGTGCGATCCGCCCGGTTCATACATTATCAGACGGTGATACGATTTTCTGTATTTCAGGTGGAACAAAAGAAATTCCAGAAGGGCCAATGCGTTCAAGAGCGATATCAGAAATTGGATCGGCGGCGGCGGATTGCATGGCAAGGGCCATTGCCCGTGGTGTATATGAGGCACAGTAATAGAATATTATATGATCCAGATGTTTGAGTAGTATTTTTTAAACAATAATTAATATCCTTGAGATATAAAATTAATCATGATCAAACGTATGCCCTTTATGATGCTGATTTTTATAATGAGTATGGTTGCCACATCGGTGGCTGGCATAGTGATTTATCAACTTTATAGCACACAATATCACCACCAAAAGGACGACTTGCTTAAAAATGTCCAAGGGCAGGTTGAAATGCTTGAATTTATTGCAAGAAACGGTGATGAAAAATCAAAAAACTTGCTGCAGCAATTTGCATCCGATGAAAATATTCTTAAGCAACAGGAAAACCCAGGCTCTGCAATCACTCTTGATAGCCAATGGATACAGGAATTTTTTGGTAGTACCGGACGGTTTTTGGTTGGGAAGAAAATTGGCGATCATATTTATTTTTTCCGGTTAACAGAAAGAACGGACTTACGTCTTCCTCCGCCCGTTCTTTCGCGGGAAGGGTCACAAGGACCAATGGGACGTGCCATGCGCGGGGAAACTGGCACCATGAAATTTGTTGGTCTTGGCGATGCCAATTTAATTGTTGCGTATGCCTATATAGATAGCTTGCAAATAGGAATTTTTTCAAGAATTAGTATTAGTGAAATTCGGGCTCCATTTATTAAAAATGGTATAATCACGCTTGTAGTCAGTTTGTTGTCGATTATTATCGGCACGTTTTTTTATCGGCGTTATGGGGTGGCCTATATTGAATATATTCTTGAAGATGCACAGACACAAAAAAAGATTGCGGTTAGTCGCCGGGAAGAACTGCATGAAGTTAAATCAGACCATGAAAAAACGGAAGCCAAATTAGAAGAGAGCGAAAATAAATATCTATCCATATTTGAAAATTCTGAAGACCCGATGTGGTTAATGGTTGAAGGTGTTTTTATTCATTGTAATGATGCGGCGGTTAAAGTCTTCAGATGTAAGTCAAAGGAAATTTTTTCGCAAATGCATCCATCACAATTTTCACCGGTTAATCAGCCGGATGGCAATAATTCATTTTTAAAAGCCGAAGAAATGATGAAATTAGCGAGGGATAAAGGCTATGCCCGCTTTTACTGGACACATTCACGTATTGATAGTGGTGAATATTTTCCCGCTGAGGTGACGTTAACAAGGGTAATGATTGATGAGAAGCTAGGGCTTCATGCAATGGTTCGTGATATTACGGAACTTAAAAATATGCAGGATAATTTGGAGGATGCGCTCGCAGATGCGAAACGCGCCAATGTTGCTAAATCAGAATTTCTTGCCAGTATGTCCCATGAATTTCGTACGCCGCTTAATGCTATTCTCGGGTTTAGCGAAATGATTCGAGAAGAGTATCTTGGGCCGCTTGGTTCAAAAAAATATAGTGAATATGCCGGGGATATCCATTCGAGCGGAACACATTTGCTTGAACTCATTAATGACATTCTTGATATTGCTGCCATTGAAGCAAGACAAAGCCCAATAGATAAAACATATTTTGATTTTGCAGAACTTGTCGATGAATGTTTTAGTAATGTAGAGCCATTATCGGAGAACAATAAAATTAAACTCCGTAGGGATTTGGATGAGGGCCTTGAAAATGTTTTTGCCCATAAAAGAGGGGTTAAACAAATCATTATTAATCTTCTTGCCAACGGAATTAAGTATAATCAAGAGGGCGGTGAAGTTGTTTTGAAAGCACATATCGAAGATCAAATGCTTTGTTTTTGTGTAGAAGATAATGGCTTTGGCATCGAAGAGGAATTTTTGTCGCGAATATTAGAACCGTTTTCAAGAGCAGAAGATGATGTGCTTATGGCACAGGAAGGCACGGGCCTCGGTTTAAGTATATGTCAGAAGTTAATCGAAGCATATAAGGGCACGATCAATGTAAGCAGTACATATGGTGACGGCACTGCGGTTAACGTGATTATTCCTATTGATGAGATCGATCAATAAAACTAAAAATCAGATTAAAAGTTTATATTAAATTTAGCTATTAGTTAGCTTTTGCTTAACAGTATCGCTTTATACTTTCCTGTAAATTATTAAGTGATATGGCAAAAATATGAATATTAAAATCTTGAAAAAAATATATACATTTGGTCAACGACTGAGGTCTGATCAAAGCGGTAGTATCCTTGTGCAGGTGGCGTTTGCAACGACGCTGCTTGTTGGCATGCTTGGGATCGGTGTTGATTTATCACGGGCTTATTTATATCGGTCACAGCTTTCAGGTGCGCTTGATGCGGCGGCACTGGCCGGGGCAAAATCATTCCATTCAGATACCAGAGATGCTGAAATTCAGGCGTTTTTTGAAAGTAATTTTGATGCTCAATTTATGGGCGGAACGGTTGGTCAGTTACTGATAACCGAAGTTGATACTGTTACAAAAACCCTTGATGTTAAGGCCGCAGGGACTGTTGACACTGTATTTATGCGTCTTTTTGGCTTGGACGACATTTCAATTGCCGCATCTGCAGAAACCACCAGTAAGCAAACCGGGCTTCAGATCGTAATGGTGCTTGATAACACCGGATCAATGCGTTCGACAGATAATGGAACAGTGAGGATTGATGCTCTTAAATCATCAGCCACCACGCTGGTCAATAATCTATTTGGTAATGACGCCAGTAATGATAAATTGCAGGTTGCGATTGTTCCTTATGTAACGACGGTTAATGTCGGGCACTTGTTAGACAGTGATTATATTGATAGAACGTCAGTGCCCGGGAGTTATTCTTATCATGCAACGAATTTAACGAGATGGAATGGTTGTGTGGAAGCACGCAATACCAATAGTAATTTAAATGCAGCCGATAGTTATGATGTTAAAGTTGAACATGGAGGTGAGGACTGGGTGCCATTCTTGTGGCGTCCGCATTATGATAATCACTTTTACAGTTTGCCTGGCATTGAGGGGCCGGAAGGCGAAACCTGGAAAGCACCGAATTATCAACGTGAAGGTGGTAGCGGTGAAGGTGGCAGCGATGCTGGACCAAATATCAATTGTCCTGCGCCAGTACTGGATTTTACAACAGTTAAAGCGGATTTAAACGCGTATATTGACGACCTTTATTATTCATATAACCGTGGTGGAACGATTGCCAATCTTGGCATGATATGGGGCTGGCGTATGCTTCACACTGGGTCACCGTTTTTTAATGATATTGAATATGATGATGATCAAATGGTTAAAGCGGCAATTTTAATGACTGATGGTCAAAACTGGATCATTGATGCCCGTAAATCAAACAGTAGATATCCATATTATGATAAATCAGATTATGATTATGATGGTGCAAATACATCCGGTGATAATTATGATAGTTATGATGATGATGGTGATGGAAGATGCCCTGGTTATGGGTGTGCTATACGCGAATGGGATGCGGATGATGAAAAAGACGGGCCTGATGAATGGAATACGGATAATGGATCAATTGGCAGGAAATTTAAAGGTGATTATTCGGCATACGGACGTCGCGATTTAGGGCGCCTTGAAGGGGCGACAACTCGTAACCAGACGACCAATGCCATTAATAAGCGTCTTGGTTATGTATGTTCCGCTATGAAAGGTATGGGCATTACAATTTATACAATTACGTTTGGTAGCGGTGCCACCAGTTCAACTCTTAAAAACCTTTATAGAGGGTGCGCAACAGATAGCGGTAAATATTTTCATGCGCCAAATTCGTCTGAACTTGACGGTGCCTTTGAAGCGATTGCCAACGACCTAGCGGACCTAAGGTTAAGTAAGTAAAAGAATACCCCCGTTTCATTATTTAAAAGATAGATGAAACAATAACTATCCCCCGAAGTCAGATATACCCTATGTGTTATCCGGCTTCGGGGTTTTTTTATATGGGGAATGGTATCACTTCACTTTTCCTTATGACCCGTGCTGAGGGATAGGCAAGAGGAAAAGAGAGATACAGGTGATAAAACAAAGAAGAGGTGGGTCTCTTTAAGAGAGCCAAGAGAGGTTGTTTCCAAACAAGGCTCTCTCTTATAGTTTGTTAATAACAAACTATGCACTGCTAGTGTGTGAGGTTAATATTATCTCTTAACAAGTATTTGGTGCTGAACCGTCATTTACGATATTTTCGATCGTGCCGCGGCGGGGGCGGAAATAAGCATTATATTCAATTTGGCCATCAAGCGGCAGGAAGCCGAGAATAGGCTCGAATGTATATTCAATTTCAGTAACCACAAGAATTTGTGATGTCGTCACGATGGTATTGGCGGGTAAATCGCCTTCCGCAACATTGCTGCCGCCGTCGCCAAAATCTGAGCCTGATGTATGGGCGCCGTAACAACGCTGCCAAGCAACAGAATAGCTTGTGGCCGGAGCGCCGTCGACCCCTTCACCGATAATAGCGGTAATGGTGGCGACACCGTCAGTGGCGATGTCAAAAGGGCTACTAACGCGGTTGAGAGCGAGCATCATATCACTGACTTGCGCTTCCGATAATCCTTGGTCCATTTGGGTCATCAGGTTTGACATGGTATAGGCGGCACGGGCAATGCGCTGATGGGCGACAAGGTATATGGATAAATCGACACAAGCCATTAACAACGCGGCTAATACTGGAGCTGCGATGGCAAATTCGATCAAGGCTATGCCTTTTTGATCGGCCTTTAGCTTTGCAGCGAGTTTATTATATAATTTGAATTTTTTAATCATTGGTTTGTCTCTTATACACCGCAGGTTCTTACTGTAGAAGTAGGTTCCCATGCAATGCCGCCATATGGTTCGTTACGAACGGCGGTACTTGTCACAAGGTTGATATGTTCTTCTTCACTAAAGGCGCCAATTAATCCGTGCATCATGTAGGGTAGTTCAACGGCAATTTCCATGACCATGATGTTTTCTTCACCGCCGGTGCCGTTAGCACCCATATCGGTGTCCCATGTACCGTTATTATTTACATCGGTATAAAATTCACCATTATTACAAGTAAGGTCACCGTCGGTGTCGCTAAAGGGTTCTTGGGCGCCTATGTCGGAAAAGCTGTCATAAACTTTCATGGAAATTGTTACGCCGGCATCAATGCCCACATTTTCAAGCGTTTCTTTAACGTAATCTTTAATATAAGCGTCGGTGGTTGCGTAACCTTCGGGTATATTTCCGGTAATGGCTATACGGGTGGATTCTGTAACGGCCCCTTCAAGCGCTGAATAAACCATCAAAATGCGACCCACTTCCATTGATCCAAAAATCATAGTAACAAATACAGGCAACAGCAGCGCATATTCGACAACGAATGCGCCTTTTTGATTTGCTTTTATTTTTTGAAGCAGATTTATGAATGTATGTTTTGTATTTTTCATTTTTACAGAGCTCATTTAATTTAATAAACTCTAACAAAAGATTGTTAATGTAGACTTAAGTTATCTATAAAAACAGTTTAAACTTTTAACAAAAATAGAAGCTTAATGAGAGAAAAATATGGGGATTTCTTGATTGGTATAAAGTGTTTTTGTTACACCGCCGAATATAACCTCAAGCAGGCGTTTATGGCCCCAGGCACCGGCAATGATCAGATCGATATTTCGTTCTTTGGCAATTTTCAGTATTCTTTGGGCGCGGTCATCATGTTCTTGTTCATCAATTCTTTCAGCATTTACACCAACCCGGGAAAGCATGGCGCAGATATCAGACGTCGGGCTAAGGTTTTTTCTATGTTCGGTGATGGAAACGACCGTGACTTGACCCGCATTTAAAAGAAACGGCATTGCATCATTGACTGCGCGGGCCGCCTTGGCGCTGGCGTCCCATGCAATGAGGATGTTGGTGCCGATTTTTTCGTTTATCCCCTCGGAAGGGATGGCGAGGACCGGTAAGGAGCTTTCCATCATGAAACGCGCCATTAAACCCATGATATCCGAATAGGTGTCTTCACCTTGACTAATAATTGTAAGGTTAGATGAGCGGGAGATAAATTTTAACGAGCGCATAAAGTCGCCTTCTTCCTCACACCATTCAGAATCCTGATAATTAACTTTCATATAATCTAGGAATTTTTTCTTTTGTTCAAAAGCTTTTTGTTTTTGGGTTTCCCAAATGTGGGTATAAAGATCATAGGGGTAATAGGCATATGGCGTGAGCTGTTCTAAGGATTTTAATGTGGGAACCACATGAAGCGCTTTAATATGAGAATTGAATTTTTTGCCGATGACAACACTGGCTTCAATCCGCGTTTCAACCTCTTCATCGTTACCAATTGGTATCAAAATGGTTTTAAACATTTTTTATTTTCTCCTTACGAATAGTTTGCACGAATAGTTTACCCAGTCTCCCATTTGTAGAATTATTTTAACTTTATTTTTAAATATGAAAATTGACTTATGTCAAGGAACAAGGTTTTTCTTCTGATGAATGTAAGCAATAGTATGTTGATTAATTTGTTTACAGAAGCGATAAAAAAGTTATGCTTAGCAAAGAAAAAAACCATCGAAAATTTAGGTAAAATGAACAAAATCAATAAAATACTGATTGCGAACCGTGGGGAAATTGCCATACGGATCATGCGAGCAGCGACGGAACTTGGCATTAAAACCGTGGCTATTTATTCACATGAAGACAGATTGGCACTACACCGTTTTAAGGCCGATGAAAGCTATCTGGTTGGGGAAGGACTTGGGCCGGTCAAGGCCTATCTGGCGGGGGAAGATATTTTACGTATTGCAAAATCGGTTGGTGCTGATGCTATTCATCCGGGATACGGGTTTTTATCAGAAGATCCGGAATTTGTGGATGCTTGCACGGCGGCGGATGTTGAATTTATCGGGCCGGAAGCGCAGGCTATGCGCGATCTCGGTAATAAAGTCGCGGCGAGAAATATTGCCATTAAAGCAGGGGTTCCGGTCATTCCCGCGACAGATCCTCTACCGAAAGATATGAAAAAAGTTCATGAAATGGCCGAGAAAGTCGGTTATCCGGTTATGCTTAAGGCCA
>JAESUD010000191.1 GCA_016763335.1 Emcibacteraceae bacterium
CGGTTCGCTTTCCGGCGGTCAACGACAGCGGGTCGCCATCGGTCGCGCCGTGGTTAAAAACAGCGAAATATTCCTGTTTGATGAACCGCTTTCCAACCTTGATGCCGCCCTGCGCGGCGGCATGCGGGTTGAACTTTCCCTACTTCATCAACGCCTCGGCAAAAATATGATCTATGTCACCCATGATCAGGTCGAGGCCATGACCCTCGGCGACCGCATCATCGTCATGGCCGACGGCATCATCCAGCAAGCGGGAACACCGCAAGAAATTTTCACCGCCCCAAAAAACAAATTCGTCGCCGGATTTATCGGCAGCCCGACAATGAATTTCCTCGCCGCCGAAATTGTTGAAGAACACGGGGTGCGGTATGCTAGCGGCAATAACTTTATGATCGCGTTGCCTGATGGCAGTGGAGCAGAAATTGGTCAGAAAATAGACCTCGGTATTCGGCCGGAGGATATATCATTTGATGAAACTGGTGATCTTAATGTGAAGATTCTCGTATCCGAATATATCGGCCAACATAAAAATATCATCGCCCAGATTGGTGATGCCAAGATTAATATCACTGTGCCTGTGGATCAGATTACGGAAGTTGGTGGGACGTGCCGGATTAAAGTTGATCAGGGGAAACTACATCTGTTCGATCGGACAAGTGGAAGAATATGTTAGAATGGATACGCATATGGGGAAACCATGAATAAGCCAGAACATTTATCATCAAACGCCGCCAACTTTGAAAAAGATAATGATAATGTGTTTGGACGTATTGCCAACAAGTATGATTTTTTATGTGATGTTTTCAGTTTTGGGATTCACCGTTTGTGGAAACGCAAAGTGGCCGACCTTATTTACGAACGCGATTGGGAGACTTTGCTAGATGTAGCATCAGGGACTGGCGCCATTGCTATCCGCACAGTCAGGCATAAGAAAAACACCAAAGATCACCATATCATCGTTTCAGACATTAACCCCAAAATGTTGGAACGGGCCGAAGAAAAGCTTTCCCATTATGGAAAAAATATAACTTTTAGAATAATTGACGCCCACGCCATGCCCGAAGTAGCAGATAACAGCGTTGATGTTTATTCAATCGCGTTTGGATTAAAAATCTGTGACCGAGAAAAGGTGTTATCAGAAGCGTTCCGGGTATTAAGACCGAGCGGGATGCTTGTTATTCTCGAATCGTCAAAAATTCCATGGAAGCTCATACAGACATCTTATTTTGCCTATATGCGGATTGTCATGCCATTCATCGGTTGGGCCGCATCAGGCGGTGACAGATCGGCATATAAATATCTGCTAAAAGGTATTAGAAATTTTCCAGATGCCGAAGGTCTCGCAAGCGAGATCGAAGGGTACAAATTTTCAAATGTCAGCTTTAAACGATTATCCCTCGGCATCGTAGCCATTCATCAGGCGACTAAGCCCCCTCAATCATCTCAAGATACTCATCACTGAAATCAGCGCGAAGTTCAATCCACATGAACAGGTGGTCGCGATCAAGAGGTCAGAGGAACTCTAGCTTAAATACTCTATTGATTATTTTAACAACGATCATAACGATTGATGGATAGATTATTGTTGGTGCAAACATCATCATCGCAGCTAAAGGCCATCCTATTCCCATATTTAACCAGAATAACTTATTTGCTTCTTCTCTAAATTCTGGTTGGACATTCATTGTTCTTTCGACATCAGACATTCCCATCTGATCAAACCCTAACAATTCCAACCTGTAATCAACATAAAAATGTGGCCAATAAGCAATCAAAGCAATAAGCGCAAACATTATAGGTAACGAGAGAACGTTTATAGCAATAAACCCTGACTGTATGTTTGCTTTACTACAAAAAACAACAATCAAAAATGGTGTAACGATGATCAAAATAAAACATGCCTTTGTTATAATGACATCAAGACTTTCCATTGTTCCCCCAACTTTAATAATAAATAATTATCAAAGTTTTATCAGCCAAAAGTGATTTAAAAAAGGCATTATTAAAAAGAATTCACGGAGTCAGATACACTTGACTTTCTTCTTCGAAGAAATTGGAGGTTTGAGAACTTAGGTTTTTTGGTTTGGCCTCAAGCGCCGGCGCTTACGCTTAGGCTAACGGCACAATCGCGTCAGTGCAGGTTTCAAGTCGGGGCCGACTTATTGTTATCTGAAAAGTTCATAGATAGATGTACGCGCCTTGGTTGGATCATAATTGGGGGGTTTATGTCATGCTGAATTTAGTTCAGCATCCATCTGGAAATGGAAAAATATTGAAAGTTGGAACATGGATCCTGAATCAAGTTCAGAATGGCGAGGAATGTTTTGTGTTGTTTGGGGTTATGGGGTAATTTTGGCAATATTTTAATGTTTGGAGGTTCTTATGAAAAAGATATTTTTGTCAATTTTAGCCATTTGTTGTTTGCTGGTTCCGGCCTTGGCGCAGGCCGAGAGTACATATTATGTGGTTCGGCATGCGGAGAAGATGGCGGGGGATGATCCGTTGCTAACTTCAAAAGGGTTGCGACGGGCGGCGCATATTTCGGGGATGTTGGCGGATGTTAGCATTGACGGGGTTTATTCGACCCAGACCAACCGGACATTGATGACCGCGACCGTTACGGCGGCAAGCAAAGGCGTTACGGTTGAAATTTTCAGTACTGATGATCTCGGTGCCTTTGCCGCCATGCTTAAGAAACGCGAGGGGACATTTTTAATTGTTGCCCATAGTTCAAGCACACCGGACATAGCGGCACTGTTAAGCAGGGAAGAAATTCCCAAGCTAGACGAGGATGATTTTGAAAAATTATTCAAAGTTGTCATCACGGATGGTGTGGCAGAACTAGAAGTGCTTACAACGACCTTTGAATAAAGGTTCTAATATTGAAAGAAAAGCGAACAAATATATTCTTTCATTATTGATAGTTTTATTTTACCATCAGTTTTTAACTTATTACTTGGGGATATTCCATGAAAACACTCTTCACTATTGTTATGGCAACTTTACTTACAGCCTGTAATGCGCTTCAACCTGATGCAATGAGTTCAAGCGATTTACCAATTGCAGGGGACCTTATTTTTACAGCAAGCGTCGATGAAACCATAGAGGCATCAAAAGCCGTACTCAAAGATAAAAAATGGAAAATATTATATGATGGCGAAGATAAGCCGACAAAAAATTATTCTTTTTTCAGTAATGCCGCGCCGTTTAATAACATCGATTACGATAGAGTTACATGGGATATGACGCTAAATTCAACGATCGCGCCAAAACATTATATACAAGCAAAAACACCAACAAATCTGATCTCTTTTGGTGCGGAACTTTTTATCACGATCTTCGAAAGCCCAAAAAACGGTAGTATTGTTTCTATTGCCGCCTCAAGCAGCCAACTCGCCGAGAAAAAGAAACTTGGCGCTTATCTTGAAGAATTTTCAAATCTTATGAATGAAAAAATCGACTAGCCGATTGATATTGCTTTAAGCATCTAGCCCTATTAACCTGATCTAAATTCATAGAGCAGGAATATTCGATGATGTTTGACATAATAGGATTAATCGGGGTTGTGCTGATCCTTGTGGTTTACGCGTTGGTGCATATGGACCGGATGGATGTTAAGGCGCTTAGTTTTTCGGTGCTTAATGCCTTGGGCGCGGGGCTTATTCTTGTGTCGCTTACTCAGGATTATAATTTATCGGCGGTGACCATTGAG
>JAESUD010000192.1 GCA_016763335.1 Emcibacteraceae bacterium
TGGCCAAACCACCTTCACCAACCAACGGGTATAATTCATACATCCATGCGGCAATTGCAAGACCTAGCACGCGGTCACCGATAAATTCCAATCGTTGGTAGTTAGGGCCACCTTCAAGGCTAGGGTGGGTCAGGGCTTCACGCAACAGGCTTACATCCTTGAATTCATATCCAAGAATTTTATAAAGCTCCGTATACGCACCTTTCATTATTGTCAATTTGGCATCCCGTTTTCTTAAATTTTCGTATTGTTAATTAATAGTCGAAAAGAAACGCTCTCTCCGCTCAGCAGGAAACCATTTCCAAAACTCCCAGAACGAACTTTTATTATCAAATGAAAGTGTTATCCACATTGCTTTACCGATAATATTGTCGGCCGGAATATAACCGACACCAACATTGCGGGGCCAGCGGCTATCCCGCGAATTATCACGGTTATCACCCATGGCAAAATAATATCCGTCCGGCACTATAAATACATCCGTATCATCAGCCATACCGCCCATATAACTAATATCAAGTGTTACATAGGATTTGCCATTTGGCATAGTTTCTTCAATACGCTTAAAAGTTTCTTCGCGGCCATACTCATTTATTCGGGTATAATCTTCTAGCTTTTTAGTGGGGATTTTTTTATCATTTAAAAACAGCTCACCATGTTTCACCTGAACTTTATCGCCTGGTGTACCGATGATACGCTTAATATAATATGTATCCGGATCACGCGGAAGGCGAAACACGACCACATCACCACGTTCGACATCGGACTCAAATATTTTGCCGGGCATTAGCGGCAGACTAAAAGGTAAAGAATGCTTTGAAAAACCATAAGATGCCTTTGATACCATCAAAAAATCACCAACCATCAAGTTTTTAAGCATTGATTCAGAGGGAATAGAAAAAGGTTGAAGCACGAAAGTTCTAAACGAAATAGCAATTAAAAATGCATAAAATATCGTTTTAAAAAAGTCGCCCCAACTTTCATCATCTTGTAGTAACGTTGATTTGGCTAAATTTTTTATTGGTTCTGTTTTTTGTTTTTCGCTCATAGATCCTGTTCACATATCATATTTATAAATTAGTAGGCTTATTCTTTCGACACATAGAAATAACCTATGTCGCATAAATGCTCAAACGTTATTCAATATTTATTCATCACTTTTTAGTGCGCTAATAATTACAATGGCCTGAGCCATCGTTTGCTCATCCGTAATTGTCAGATCAATTTGGTGTCTCATGCCCTGCGGGGTTAATTCCTCAAGCCTCTTAAAGGCACCACCGCTTAGTTTCATATATGGCTTGCCTAATTCATCATTCATTACGCACATGTCTTTCCAATACACACCCTGTGCAAAACCAGTTCCAAGTGCTTTAGAACAGGCTTCTTTGGCGGCAAAGCGTTTGGCAAAATTTGCGGCACTATTTCCTTTTGACTTACAATATTCAATTTCATGATCCGTAAAAACACGGTTCATAAATTTATCATTAAATCGATCAAGGGATTTTTCAATGCGGCGAATGTCCACCAAATCATTACCAAGTCCAATTATCCTCATTAGACTATCCCTTTATGGTTTAAGTGAGGCCGGATCAGCAATTTTCTCGCCCCTCGTCCATCAATTGGCGCATTTTAATAATTGTATTTTCCAATCCAACCATTATTGCTTCGCCAATTAAAAAATGACCTATATTAAATTCAGTAAATTGTTTAATGGCGGCGACATCTCTCACGGTTTCATAATTTAGACCGTGCCCCGCATGAACTTCCAAATCAATTTCATTACTATATTTCGCGCCAGCCCGAAGTCGTTCAAGTTCAACCATACGCTCTTCACCGCTGGCATCAACATATGATCCCGTATGAAGTTCGATCTTATCCGCGCCAAGTTCCTTGGACGCTTTTATCTGGGCTAAGTCAGGATCAATGAACAGACTAACGCTTACACCAGCATTGTTTAACTTGGCTATAAAGCCTTTTAAATTTTCATAATTACCAACCACATCAAGCCCCCCTTCGGTTGTCAGTTCTTCACGTTTTTCCGGCACAATGCAGGCGGAAGCCGGTTTAAGGCGGATGGCAATGGCAAGCATTTCATCGGTTGCCGCCATTTCAAAATTAAGCGGAATGCTAATCTCAGCCATCAGCCGTTCAATATCGCTGTCTTTAATATGCCTTCTGTCTTCCCTAAGATGTGCCGTAATACCATCTGCACCTGCTTTTTGAGCAAGAAGAGCCGCGCTTACGGGATCAGGGTAAAAACCACCTCTAGCATTCCTAACAGTTGCTACATGATCAATATTAACGCCAAGACGTATTCTATTTATGCTCATTTAATTGCTTCTCTTTATTTTTTTGTCTTTTTTTTAATCGATTAATTTTATATTTTGACACCAATTTGAAAATTGGCCAATAAAAAAACACCCAGAGGACACTGCCAATGATAACGCCGCCCAGCAACATAGGCAGAAAAACCGTTTCTAAAAACGGCCCTAACGCCCCGTAAGGATCATTAACCAGATCAACAATAGTGAAACTGCTGAACATTTCATCCATACGTATCATGATATCATCAGTCGCTTCCCAACTGAGGATATTGACACCTAGATTATAAGTTACGGCCCAGATAAAAGGAAATGTCCACGGGTTACCAACTGCCGTTCCAATCGCAGAGGTGAAAATATTTCCCCGAACAATCCAAGCCACAATGCCGGCAACAATAAAATGGAGCCCTACAAATGGTGTAAACGAAACCGCCGCCCCGCAAGCAAAACCGGATGCAATGGCATAAGGCGTGCCGTCAATCCGGGCTATTCTGTGATGCATATAACTCGCCGCACGTCTCCAGCCTGCCCGCGGCCATACAAACTCACGCAGTTTTTCTAAAATGGATTGTTTTTTGCGGCGTTTAAACAAGGAGTTTTCTCATATTAAATTCGGTTACTATTTTTTTAAATCCCGACTTCCGGGCTTAACAGCTTCACGTGCTTTCAAATGATCCGGCAAGTTATCTTTTGAATATGCAGGAATTTCTAAACCCATTAGGGATGTAAGCGGAACACCAACATCAACTTTGCCATTGCTTCGGTCAACAAGGCAGCTAGCAGCAACAACATTGCCACCGTATTTTGTGATGGTTTCAATACATTCCCTTGAGGAAAGGCCGGTTGTTACGATATCTTCGGCCATTAATATATTAGCCCCTTGCGGTATTTCAAAACCACGCCTTAATTCAAATTCACCTTCCACACGTTCTGTAAAAATGGCATTTATACCAAGTTGCCGGCCCATTTCATAGCCGACAATTACCCCGCCCATCGCTGGGGAGACGACAAGATCAATTTGTTCATCAATGGTCAGTTTTATTTTTTCAGCAAGCGTAGCACAGAGCCGCGCAGCCCGTTTTGGACACATCAACACGCGCGCGCACTGAAGATACATTTCGCTATGAAGTCCCGAAGAAAGCAGAAAATGTCCTTCCAGCAATGCTTTCGCATCTCTGAATTCTTTTAAAACGTCTTGCTTATCCATGATGGTCCTTCATTGTTATTTTAGGTAAATGCTCGGTCAATTGAATTTACATAATTACTCGCACGCAACGCGGAAATAACTCCTGTCAAATGTTTAACATCTCTGACCTCAAGATCAAGCTCAATTCGAAAAACATCGGCTGATCTTTCGCTAAATTTTATATTACTAACATTTCCCTCGTCTTGAGCGACAATAGACAGAACGGATGCCAACGCACCTGACACATGCTTAAGTGACATATCAACTCTGCCCACGAACATTTCCGACCCCTCTTCATACGCTTGCCACGAAAGATCAAGCCAGGCTTCCGGCGCATCGGTATATACATCAAGCGCTTCACAATCGATTGTATGGACCATTATCCCTTTTCCTTCGGAAACGATACCGACAATCCGGTCACCGGGAAGCGGATGACAGCAATTGGAAATATGAACAGACAGCCCCGGCACTAACCCCTTTATCGGCAATTGATTATCACCACCTTTATGAGCACGTTTTGTATCAATAACGATAGCACCGGTTTTTTTATTATCTTTCTTGTCTTTTAGACTTGGAAAAATTATTTCCAGTACTTTACGGTCGGTTATTTCACCACTGCCTACTTTTTCGAATACGGCCATAGAGCCACCCATTAAGTTTAATTTTTTTGCGGCCGAAGTAATGGATTTTTTGGTGTATTCTCTTTTTTCCTGCTCAAACGAATGCTTGAGAATTTCTTCCCCTAACTCAATATATTCATTTTTCTGTTGTTGACGGATATAGCGACGGATCGCCGCTTTCGCCTTACCAGTTACAACAAAATTCTCCCACCCCTTATGCGGCTTTTGAGCTTTGGATGTTAATATTTCAACCTGATCACCGTTAGAGAGAACTCTTTTTAATTGCGCCGGTTCGCCGTTCACTTTACCACCGACACAGGTATCGCCGACGATTGTATGAACCGCATAAGCAAAATCAACCACAGTTGAACCCGCGGGAAGGTTTATAAGCTCTCCCTTTGGCGTAAAACAAAAAACCTGATTTTGATACATGGCGATTTTTGTATGTTCTAAAAATTCTTCCGGATCGGCTGCATGTTCAAGAATTTCAAGAA
>JAESUD010000193.1 GCA_016763335.1 Emcibacteraceae bacterium
CGATGTAATTGACGAAATTAGTCCTTGGTTCTCTGGAAAAATAATTCTTGCAGATTCTAACATTGGCAAGTTTCGTATGACAGGTGTTTATGATGTTCATGACCCTGTAGCCGCCCTTCAGGCGCTGGTCAATCCACATGGTGGTGTGGTTCATCAAATCACTCCCTGGCTTATAATAATTTCCAGCCAATAAAATATCTCATATTTATCAATATGTTAGATTAAAAATTACATTTAAATTTATTATTTTTGAAAAAAAGCGCCTTAGGTGCGTCTAATTTATGTAGTTGATATTAAGAAGCAATATTAATAAAAGTATATTTAATTAATTTAATAAAGACCGGAGATAAAATAAAATGGATTACAGTAGTTTAAGTTTGGTGTCTATGCGTGGCTCACGTTTGAGCTTAAGAACTATATTTGGCATTGCTTTATTAACGACGACATCGCTCACAAGTTCAGGAATAATAGGGGGTGTGGCATATGCACAATCCTCATCTGTAAATTCAATGCAAAAATCGTTCAATATTCGGGCGCAGTCATTAACAGAAGCGCTTATGCAATATGGGAAGCAGTCAGGACTTCAGGTATCATCTGGCACTGGCCTGGTTGAAGGCCTAACGAGTAGTGCTTTATCAGGAAATTATACGTCGTCTGATGCGTTAAATCGCCTGCTTGCCAGTACAGGTTTGACATACCAAATTTCCGGTTCAACAGTAACTCTTCATGTTGCTAAAAATGATGATAATTCCGTGCGCCGTCTTGATGCGATAAGTGTTGAGAGCCAATCGGACGCTGCAACAACAGAAGGCACAGGTTCATATACAACTGGTTCAATGGCTTCTGCGACAGGATTTAATCTGTCTATACGTGAGACGCCGCAATCAATAAGTATACTCTCTCGTCAACAAATGGATGATTATGGCATTGTTAGCTTGCATGATGCTATCAGCAATATTTCGGGTCTGAATTCGGTACAAGGAAATTATACTGGTAATTCTGCGTCTTTCATGGCGCGTGGGTTTGCCATAGAATCTATATCTGTTGATGGCATGGCGCTCGGCATTAGTGGATCAGGGAGCTATAACGGAACAACAGCCGATATGTCGATTTATGATCGGGTTGAAGTGTTGCGCGGTGCTAATGGATTGATGCAGGGGTCCGGCTCGCCGTCTGCATCGGTTAATTTAATTCGTAAAAAACCAACAGAAGAAAGACAAGTTATTGTTGGTGCCTCAATAGGCAGCTGGAATAATTTCCGTCTTGATGCTGATGTGGGTGGCACGTTGAACGAGGGTGGTTCGATACGGGGGCGTTTGGTCGCGGCAATAGAGGATTCTGATAGCTTTATTGATGTCCTGAATACAAAGACGCATTTAACATATGGTGTCGTTGAGGTGGACCTGGCAGAAAATACAATGTTTACCTTCGGCGGTTCCTGGCGTGATAGCAATAGCACGGGGACAAATAATGGACTACCTAGTAATGTGGATGGTTCAGCATTGCATTTACCGCGGTCAACCTATCTTGGTACTGATTTTGATCATGAGGATACCGTAAACCGCGGGGCATTTACAGAATTAAAGCATGATTTCAGTTCTGGATGGCAATTGACTGTCGCTGCCCAAACGCAGAGTATGGATGCTGATTTTGTCGAGACAACCGCTTGGCGTAGTAGCACGGATGAAGTACGCGTGGCTCCAAGTGCTTATGATTATCACAACCATAATAAAAATGCATCAATAAGAGCGACGGGACCATTTAGTTTGTTTGGACGCGATCATGAACTGGTGGTTGGGGCTAATTTGAGCCATCAGGTATTTAGCGGTGCAGGCGGCTGGGATTCTGGTACATGGTCGGATACGGGTGGTGTGGCACAAGACCCCTTAAATTGGGACCCTTCTGCACAAAGCTTGGGGGTTATCGACCGTACAATGTGGATATGGGATTTTAAGAGGCGTGAAATTGGATTTCATTCAGCAGTCAAGTTAAACCCTATTGATGATGTTTCTGTGATTATTGGTGGGCGTATAAACTATTATAAAAGATGGAGTACGAAAGATGTTGAAGGGTTTAGCCTTAATGGAAACTTTACACCATACGCAGGTATAACATGGGGTTTTGAAAGTAATCACAGCCTTTATGCTAGTTTTACTCAAATATTTGAACCTCAGAGTGCTCTTGACAAAAACGGTGATCAGCTTCCGCCAGTCACAGGAAGCAATTATGAGGCTGGCATCAAGGGGGAATATTTTGATGGTAAGTTAAATCTTAATGCATCCCTGTTCCTAATCAGGCAACGCAACCGTCCGGTTAATGATTTAACAAGTACAAATCCATGTCCGGGCACGACATACGGATATTGCAAGCGCGCTTCCGGTGAAGTCGAAAGTAAAGGGTTTGAGGTTGAGCTATCGGGTCAGCTGACGGACGACTGGAACATTATAGCGGGTTACAGTTACACGGATGCAAAATATATCAATGATCAAGATGCTAGCCTGATAGGTCAGCGTTTTGACAGTAGTATGCCTAAGCATCAGATAAATATTTCTACCAACTATAATTTCTCTGGCACTTTAGAGGGTTGGAATATCGGTGGATCATTACGTTATCAAAGTTGGATGGGCCAAGGAGCGTGGGGAGGGTATTATAACTATCTCGAACCTCAGCCTGCTTATGCTGTATTGGGGTTATTTGCAGGTTACCGTATTGACGAAATCTGGCGCGTTACCGTGAATGTAAATAATATTCTTGATAAGAACTATTATACAGGCCTTGGATGGGGAGAAAGTTCCCGGAATTACGGAACGCCACGAAATGTAATGTTTAGAATTAAAGGAAATTTCTAATAATTTGAGAAGAAAAGTGTGCCGATCATGGTTTTGTTTCGGCGCACTTTTCGTTCTTATTTTTCACAAAAATAACCAATCAGACAAATATTTTTAATTATTTTTGAAAATTAAGCATTGTGTATTCGTCTATTGAGTAGTAGGTTTTTGTTATTGCGACGCATTCGCAAAAGCGAAATCATTAATTCTGATTGTTTAATGATGAACAATCGGGTGGTTAAAAACATTTATTGAAGAAAGGCTCGTCATGAAGCAGCAAACATTGCCATTGTCTTATCGAATGAGCGTGGCCTCGAGGATTATCGCTGCTGTCGTCGGCGGTTATGCCCTTTCAACAATAACGACATTTATTTTTGCCTATATATTGCCGGGTGGTCGAGCGCAGGGACTGTTAATGGGGATGATGATTAGTTTTGCTATATATACTGCGGTTATAATCTGGGTATTCGCTACGCGTAGTGCGGTACGTGCTTGGGTGGGGCTTGTACTGATGGCGCTGCCTTTAGGGCTTGTGTATGGCTATGTAAGTTATGGGGGCGAAATATGAAAGAAGGCTTTCGACAGTCAATGGCGTGGCTGCATACTTGGACAGGCTTGTTGGTTGGGTGGTTACTATTTTTTACTTTCCTAACAGGTACGCTTGGTTACGTTAATCATGAGATCGACCGATGGATGAGGCCGGAAGCTCCCATGGTTTCAACCCCACCTTCTGCGGCGGAACTTTTACCCAAAGCGCTTGCAAGATTGTCATTGCAAACTGATCAGGCAAAGTCTTGGTCGATTAGATTTCCTGGCGGACGTTCTAATAATGATTTTCAGGTTTCTTGGCGGGCACAGCCAAAAGAAGGCGAGAGGTTCGGTAAATTTACCCGCGAAACGCTTGATCCGGTAACGGGGGCAAATGTTAATGAAAATGTGCGTAAAACAGGCGGTGGACATTTACTTTACCGAATGCATTACCGTTTGCATTATATGCCGGCCCGTACGGCTTATTGGATATTAGGCATTTGCAGTATGTTTATGTTTGTTGCAATAATAAGCGGGATCATCATACATAAAAAGATATTCAAGGACTTCTTTACTTTTCGACCGAAAAAAGGCCAGCGTAGTTGGCTTGATGGTCATGCTGTGCTCTGTGTTACTTCCTTGCCGTTTCATTTGATGATTACATATAGCGGTCTGGTATTCCTTATGTTTACATATATGCCGCTCGGGATTGATGTAATTTACGGTGAAGAAAATGAAGATCAGTTTTTTGAGGAAGCATTTGATGAAGCAGGGCCGGGCCCTAAAGAAATTATGCCTTCTGCTGCGACTTCCCCGCTTATGCCAATGCTTGTTGAAGTAGAGAAATATTGGGGCGCGGAAAATGTATCAGGTATAAATATTAATAATCCAGGCCGTGCTAATGCCACTGTAACTTTCCGCCCTCGTAATTATAACAAGCTTGTAACATATACTGATACATTAACGTTTAATGGTGTTACGGGGAAATTTGTTGAGGGCAAAGATGTCAATTTTGCCTCTCAGACAAACAATGTAATGCTCAGCCTTCACGAAGGATTATTCGCTGGACCACTTCTTCGAGCTCTTTATTTAGTGGCTGGGGTAGCTGGTACGGCAATGATAGGCACGGGTCTTTTACTCTGGTCAAAGAAGCGCAAGGCAAAACTATCCAAAGGGGGCGTAGCTCACTTTGGGATTGCGGTTGTTGATAGGCTTAATCTCGGCACTATTGTTGGTTTACCAATTGCCATCGCAGTATATTTTTGGGCCAACCGATTAATTCCTGTTGATTTTGATGCTAGGCAAGATTGGGAAGTTCATGCGATGTTTATCACTTGGGGGGTGATGTTTGTTTATCCGGTATGGCGGCCTCTTGATCGGGCATGGTTTGAAATGCTTTGCTTGATGACAGCGGCGTATGCGTTACTGCCGGTCGTTAATTTACTAACTACAGACAGACATCTAGGTATAACCGTCATGCATGGCGATTGGGTATTGGCAGGATTTGATCTTTCTTGCCTTGCGGCCAGCGGTATTTTCGCCTTGGTAACAATAAAAGCATACAGCAAAGTTACATCAAACGCCGAACCTTCCATTCTTATCACGCCATCTCCATTGCGAGAGGTGGAAAATTATATAGAAAAAAGTAACGAGGAACCTGCCGATGGTTCAGTTGCTTCCTCCACAATAATTACCAATTAAAAGGAAAAACCCAATGTTTAAAAACTTAATTTTTAAAGGCTCATTATTAACTTTAATGGTTGCATCATTTTCAGTCGCTGTGAATGCCCATGAAGCATGGCTTGAACGTGACGGTTCTGGACCAGTGCGTGTTTACATGGGTCCTGCAGAAGGTCCGCACCCTGGCCATGGTAAAGAAATTGATGTTTTGAAAAATGTTGAGATTTTTACTCAAAACCGGAACAATATTGCAAAACTATCTCGAAAAAATGATCATTTTGAAGCTGCGGATGTCGGTGATGGTGATGCTCGTATGTTTAGTGATCAGATTTGGCAGCCATGGGAAAATAGAGACGGTCAAATGCAAGGGGCTGTTTTTCAAGCTCGTGCCGGACGTAGTGAAGCTGTTGCCAAATTGGATTATGAAATTGTGCCCGTGTCGCAAAACAGCAATATATTTACGGTGATTTATAAAGGTCAACCCGTTGCGGGCAACCATGTCATGGTGGTTACGCCCGGGAAATGGCAGAAAAACTTTACAGTTGATGCGGCGGGACGTGTTGAAGTTCCAATGACAGAAAAAGGACGATACATTCTGATCAGTGACCATGATGTGGTTGAGGACCGCGAAATTTCAGGACAACAAGTGAAAAAAGTAACTTATATTTCAACAATAAGTTTTGTAGCAAAATGATTTCGTTGTCATTTATCCTCACCTTTATTGCGAGTGTGGCTTTATGTCTGGGGATGAAAAGACATCATCGCCAAATATGGGGGCGTGCGCCTGAAAAGCAAACTGTGCTGCTGTGCCGTTTTGGTGGGTGGGGATTAATGGCTATTGGAATTGCCTTATGTGTATTTGAATTGGGTGGACCTCTTGGTTTTGTGACTTGGTTCGGTTTGTTTGCAGCTTGTACTTTAATGCTGAATTTTGCGCTGCCATATGTGGCAGAAATAAGTAAACGGTGAAGTGGTGAGGAAGGCTGTTAATTCAAAAAATATTGTCACACCTCTTGAGCGTAAATGCTTGGAACAGGGGATGCGGATGACTGAACCCCGGCGGGTCATTCTTGGTATTTTAATGCGAGCAAAAGATCACCCGACCGCGGATGATATTTATCGCCGGGCACGGGAAGAATATAAGGCCATTTCCGTTGCAACAGTTTACCGAACGATAAATTTGTTGGAAGCCGCAGGAATAATTGAGGGATGTCTGTTTCAGTCTAATTGTGTGCATTATGAAGTGACAAATGCACAGCCACATGACCATTTAATTGATCTTGATACGAGCAGGGTTGTGGAGTTTCGCTATGAAATTTTTGATCAATTGAAAGAAAATATTGCTAAAGATCTTGGATATCGAATGGCTGATTGCCGGGTGGAAATTTACGCTCATTCGCTCAAGAATAAAGTAACGGAATAAACGTAATAAGTTTTAAAGATGGCCTTTGTTAAAGGTGATTAGATAAAGAAATATAATGGAGTTTAATACAGTAATGAAAAGTATCATTTTTAATAATTTAGGATATTACGGGCCTATAATTCGCTGCGGGATCGTTATTCTATTAACTCCACTTCTCTTAATGTCAGTTGCTAATGCAAGCTCACCGCAAGATGTAAGAACTATAATTCAAAAATGGGTTGAGACGGAAAAACTGGTTTCAGAAGAGGAACAAGCATGGCAAGAAAATGAGGCCGCTATGCAGGACCTTATAATGGCGCTTGAAAAAGAAGAACAAATTTTAAAAGAAAAAATTGAAACCGCGAAGAACTTAACTTTTCAAGCTGATAAAGAAAGGTCTGAACTATTAAAAGAACGAAATGAATATCAGCTATCGTCGACTTCGCTGTCTGGAAAAATTAATGACTATGAGCGTCAAGTTGCTAATCTTTTAAGAAGCTTGCCGCCACTTTTAAAACAAGAGTTAGCGGACCTCAGTAAAAATTTAATTGATAATGAGAATGCTTCATTAAGTGTCAGGGCGAGAACCGTCGTCAGCATAATTAGTCAGATAGAAAAATTTGATAACAATATTACGTTAACCAAAGATGTCAGGGAAATATCACCCGACAAAGAAGTTGAAGTTGATATCCTCTATATCGGTTTGGCAGAAGCTTTTTATGTGGATAGGAATACAGAATTTGCCGGTTGGGGGGAAATTACACCGGAAGGATGGGATTGGCAGGAAAATAATGAGATGGCCACAGAGGTGAGGCAGGCAGTTGAGATATATGAAAGTCGCATTGCCCCAGACTTGGTGGAACTTCCACTTAAAATCATGGGTATGGGGTCAAAATAATGATGAGAATTTTTTCTATATTGATAATTTTATTTATGTCTGTCTCTGTCTCTGTCTCTGTCTCTGTTCTGGCTCAAGATATTTCTATTTTGGAAAAATCAGCGCAGGTGGACTTGGGAAAGTCGTTAGCAAAACTTTCAACGCTTCGAAATAAAATTGCCCAAAATAAAATACCTCTTGCCAAGAAAATACGCGTTCGCGAAGAAAGCCTCCGTACATTACGTCGAGAAGTAATCAAAATACAGGAAC
>JAESUD010000194.1 GCA_016763335.1 Emcibacteraceae bacterium
GATAATAATGATCTTAAAGACAGCACATTAAACGCAGTAACCGCCGCAACCAAATTCAACAGCGATATTCATATCCTTGTTGCTGGTTCAGGTTGTTCATCCGTGGCTGATGCCGCCGCTAAGGTCAATGGAGTTAGTAAAGTCCTCGTTGCTGATAATGCTGACCTTGAACATCCCCTTGCCGAAGTCATCGCCCCGCTTGTTGTCAGTATGGCTGGTGACTATGATCAAATCCTCGTTGCAGCAACAACCACGGGTAAGAACTTTATGCCCCGCGTTGCGGCCCTGCTTGATATGGCGCAAATATCTGACATTATTTCGGTTGAAAGCAACGATACTTTCAAGCGACCTATTTATGCCGGCAACGCCATTGCTACGGTGCAGTCATCAGATGCTAAAAAACTGATCACGGTACGGACAACCGCCTTTGCCGCGGCAGAAACAACGGGTGGTTCAGCAAGCATTGAAAATATTGATGCGCCGGCAAATCCCGGACTTTCAAGTTTTGTTAGTGCAGAGCTCAGCAAATCTGAACGACCCGAGCTAACGAGCGCAAAAATAATTATATCCGGTGGCCGTGGTATGGGCAGTGGTGACAATTTCAAACTCATAGAAGCCGTCGCTGATAAGCTTGGTGCCGCCATCGGCGCATCACGCGCCGCGGTTGACGCTGGTTATGTGCCAAATGATTATCAGGTTGGTCAAACCGGTAAAATTGTCGCGCCTGATCTTTATATAGCGGTTGGTATATCCGGCGCGATCCAACATCTTGCAGGAATGAAGGACAGCAAAGTAATCGTTGCCATCAATAAAGACGAAGATGCACCAATTTTTCAAGTGGCTGATTATGGTTTGGTTGCCGATTTATTTGACGCCCTTCCTGAACTGGAAAAGGAACTTTCTTAATGATCAAAAAAGTCGGGGTTATTGGGGCAGGGCAAATGGGCAATGGCATTTGCCATGTGTTTGCCACGGCAGGCTATACTGTACTGCTTAGTGATATTAGCCGGGATGCTTTGGATAAGGCCGTCTTAATCATTGGAAAAAATATGCAGCGGCAGGTGGTTAAGGAAATCATCACGGACGAACAGGCCAAATCAGCCCTTTCACGCATTGAAACAACCGTAGGGCTTGCTGATTTTTCCAGTGTCGATCTGGCGATTGAAGCGGCAACTGAAAATGAAGATATCAAGAAATCTATCTTCAAAGAACTCAGCACGATTATGAAGCCGGAAGCCATTATGGCCACCAATACGTCTTCTATTTCTGTCACACGGCTGGCGTCTGTTACGGACAGGCCGGAAAAATTCATCGGTGTTCATTTTATGAACCCTGTGCCTTTAATGAAACTGGTTGAAATCATACGCGGCATTGCCACAAATGATGAGACATTCACCGCCATTGAAAACACCATTAAAAAACTTGGTAAAATTGGCACGGTTTCAGAAGACTTTCCTGGTTTTATCGTCAACCGCATTTTAATGCCAATGATCAATGAAGCGGCCTACACCCTGTACGAAGGAGTGGGAACCATAAAAGATATCGACCTTAGCATGGAACTCGGCACCAATCACCCAATGGGACCTTTCAAGCTTGCCGATTTTATCGGCCTTGATACCTGTCTTGCAATTATGCAAGTGCTATATGAAGGGCTAGCCGATAGTAAATACCGCCCGTGCCCACTATTAGTTAAATATGTAGAAGCCGGATGGCTTGGCCGTAAAACAGGTAAAGGTTTCTATGATTATAGTGGCGACGAGCCTGTTCCAACGAGATAGGATTAATGAATAATGAAAAATATTGCCCGTAACCTTCTTATCGTATCTGCCATTTTAGTATCATCTCTGGGTGCATACTCGCTTTATCTGGCCAAACAGGATTATAGCGCAGATAGCGTAATTTTTAATACCAGTAAAAACATTGCCATAAATGGTTACGATACTGTCGCCTATCAAAAGCAAAAAACAGCCTTACGGGGCGATCCTGATTTTCAAGTCGATTGGGCTGGCTCCATATGGTTTTTTATCAACATAGAAAATCGGGATATTTTTGCTGCGGCGCCAAAAAATTATGCGCCTTTATTCGGTGGTTACGATCCGCTTGGCATTTCAAAAGGGTACACAAACCCAACTGACCCGGAAATATACACCGTAAAGGCCGGACAGACTTTTTTACATTATTCCCCTGAATACCGTGAAGCTTGGGAAATTGATCGTGGCAGAAACCTTATTCTTGCAAACAGCAACTGGGTCTTTTTAAGAGAGCAATTACTGGAAATGCAAAATGACGAGTGATCACCAGATCCTCACCCGGTCCTCAGGTGCAATATAGAGCTTATGTTCCGGCCCGACATCAAACGCCTCATAAAAAGCATCAACATTATAAACAACACCGTTCACTCGGTAACGGTTCGGTGAATGAGGATCGGTTTTAATTTGTTGTACTAAGGCCTCATCACGACTTTTTGACTGGAATGCTTGCGCCCAGCCAATGAAGAAACGCTGATCGCCGGTAAGGCCATCAATTACCCGTGCTTCCTGACCATTTAACGATATTTTATAAGCCTTATAGGAAATGCTTAACCCGCTAAGGTCACCAATATTTTCTCCTAGCGTAAAAGTACCGTTTACAGTGGTACCCTCAATCGGTTCATAGGTATTATATTGGGCAATTAGAGCATTTGTTTTTTTGGTGAATTTTTCTTTGTCTTCATCAGTCCACCAGTTTTCCAGTGCACCTTCACCGTTATAACGGCTACCTGAATCGTCAAACCCATGGCCAACTTCATGACCGATGACACCGCCAATACCACCGTAATTTACCGCATCATTAGCTGGCATATTAAAAAATGGTGGTTGCAGAATTGCCGCAGGAAATACGATCTCATTCATCGTCGGATTATAATAAGCATTCACCGTTTGCGGTGTCATAAACCATTCATCACGGTCAATCGGCGCGCCAAGTTTAGCGAGATCGCGTTTATGATTAACCAAGGCAGAACGTTCAATATTACCCGCTAGGTCATCTGCTTTAATCTCAAGAGCCGAATAATCTTTCCACTTGTCAGGATAGCCAATTTTCGGGGTAAACTTCGCTAGTTTATCAAGGGCTTTAAGCTTGGTTTCTTCGTTCATCCAATCAAGATTTTTGATGCTCATTTCGTAGGATTTAATCAAATTTTGTACTAAACCTTCCATGCGACTTTTCGCCTCGGGTTTAAAATGTTTAGCCACATATACTTCGCCCACCATTTCACCAAGGTTGTTATTTACCGTACTAACGGCACGGCGCCACATGGGTCGTTGTTCTTCAACACCACTTAAAGTTTTCGAATAAAATTCAAAATTCTGTTTATCCAGATCATCGGTCAATCGTGAAGCCATATCGTTTACAAGCGACCATTTCAAATATGTTTTCCAGCTTTCAAGATCAACATCAACTAAAAGCGCATTTAATCCCTCAAGATAACTTGGCTGATTTATAACGGCATCCGCAATATTACCCGCTTCTGTTACATCAAGATATATATCCATATCCATATTTGAAAGCAGGGCGTCAAAATCCGCTCTGGTATATTTATTATAACGTTTTAACGCATTACGATTTTCTTCTTTTGTCCAATGAAACTTCGCAATTTTTGTTTCGAGCTCCATTACCGTATTTGCCGCTTCTGTTGCGTTGTCAATTTCTGCTAAATTCAGCATTTTTTTAACGTGTTCAAGGTATTCTTCCCTTATTTCAACTGACTTTTCATCATCATTAAAATAATATTCACGCTCCGGAAGCCCTAACCCTGCTTGATATACATGCAATGAATATTCAGTAGGAATTTTAGCATCAACACTTACATATAAGGCAATTGGTGTGCTGAATGAATATTTACCGGCACTCGCAAAATATTCTGATAACCCAGATAAATTTGAAATAGCGTCGATGGCAGTTAGGCGAGCTTCAAGCGGAGCAATTCCAAGCGCGTTACGCGTTTGCATATCCATATAAGATTTATAAAGATCACCTACTTTTTGCTCACTACTTCTGGCGTCCGCACTTGATGATGAAGCTTCTTCAATAATTTCTTTAACATCGTCTTCGGCATTATCACGCAGTACATTAAATGATCCGTACCGGGCTTTATCCGCTGGGATTTCCGTATTTTTAAGCCATGCACCATTTACATATTCAAAAAAATCATCCCCCGGATGAACCATAACATCCATATTATCAAAGTTTACGCCTGATATTTCATCAGAACTCATCATCTTTGAATCCTGATCAGTAGTTGCGGAGTTATCACAACCAGACATCAAAGCAACAAACGCAACCATGCTTACATATTTTGTAAATTTCATCATTTCACCTTTTTAGAATTTCCCAACCCTATATTCATTTTGCGTAACTCTGTATGATTTTCAACAATTTCACAAGAAAATTACTGATCAAAGTAATTCATGTCCTTTTAAAAATAAATAATGCTTGAATTTTAATTTAAAATTGTTATGTTATATCGTCTCTAATGTGTTTGTGTTGATAGAGATTTTAATAACTTCCCCCCTCTCTTTTCGGCCCTCTTTTAATTAAGATGGGCCGAAAAATTTTCCAAATTATAAAAAAATTGGCTTTATTGAATTATCGGATATAATTTCCTTTAGTATTAAACTAATAAAGGCTGAAAATGTTTCAAGATGTAGTGGAATTAAACACTTATTACAGCTCGCAGCGCGGGAAAATAACGGCACGCCTTATTCGCAATCAAATTCGCACTTTATGGCCTACGGTGAAAGGTATGGATGTACTCGGGATTGGATATGCACCGCCTTATATGGAATTATTGCGTGAAGAAGCAAACCATACCGTGGTAATCATGCCAACCCTGCAAGGGGTTTTGAGATGGCCGCGCCACAAATATAATGATAAAAAATTATCAGGTAAATATAATGGAAACCTTGCTACTTTGGCGCGGGAAACCGACCTCCCCATAAAAGAAGCCAGCATGGACCGAATTATCCTTGTTCACCTTCTTGAACATACAGACCACAGTAAACATATGCTTCGTGAAGTATGGCGTACACTCGCACCTGGCGGAAGGGTGATTATTATTGTGCCTAGTCGTCTTGGGCCTTGGTGCCGTTCTGAATCAAATCCCTTTGGTCACGGCAAACCATTTTCAACAAATCAAATTAAAAAAATCCTCGCTAAAAATATGCTCACCCCCACCAGATGGACTTCAGCATTATTTTTGCCGCCATTCAAAAGCAGAACCATGTTAACCGCCCTTGCCACGCTTGAAACAACCGGGCAAAGATGGTGGAGCAAATTAGCCGGCGTGTTAATCATTGAAGCTGAAAAACAGATTTATGCCGCCAATAAGACACAGGCCAAAAAAAGACTAGTGACAAAACCCGCTATTATAGGTTCACATATGACACAACAGGAAAAATAGAATTAATCACGGGTTATTACATATAAACCTTGTGTCGCAAAAATGTTCGACAAAATCATTGAACTAAATAACATTCTACTGCCGGAGCTATCCATCCCGATGCCTTTTTCAATTTTAATATCAAGTTCATCACAGAGGTCAACAAAGTCCCGAATGGTACAAAAATGAATATTAGGAGTGCTATACCACGGATAATCCAGCGATTTGGTAACAGGCATTGTTCCTTTAAGCATTATATGAAGTCGGACACGCCAATTGCCAAAATTTGGAAAAGAAACAATAGCCCTTTTTCCCACTCTAAGCAGTTCATTGAGGATTTTATCAGGCCGCGACATTGCCTGAAGTGTTTGGCTTAGAATGACATAATCAAACCTGTTATCTGGAAAATGGGTGATCTCTTCTTCAGCATTCCCCTGAATAACAGATAACCCTTTAGAGACGCTATCTTTAACCCCTTCCGGGCTTAATTCAATACCGCGCGCATCAACATTCTTCTTTTTACGCAAATAATCAAGCAAGGCACCGTCGCCGCAGCCGACATCAAGAACACGAGAACCTTCTGGAATCATATTGGCAATCAAAAGCAAATCGATACGAATATCCGAGGCGCGGTGCGTATTATGGCCTTCATTCATCGCTATTGCTCCCATCAAAACGTGCTTCAGCCGCAAGAAATCCTGAAATAATATTGAACATTTCCGGACACTCCAGCAAAAAGCTATCATGACCTTTATCCATTTCAATTTCCACAAAGCTGACCTGTGCGCCGACAGCATTTAATGCTCGCACCATTTCCCGGCTTTCTTCCGTGGTATAAAGCCAATCGGAAGTAAAAGACATTATGCAAAATTTTACCGGGGTATTATCAAGAGCAGCAAGAAGACTGCCATCAAATTCCGCTGAAATATCATAATAATCCATTGCTCGGGTGATATAGAGATAGCTATTGGCATCAAACCGGTCAACAAATGAAATTCCTTGATAACGCAGATAACTTTCCACTTGGAAATCTGCATCAAAACCAAAGGTAAGTTTTTCCCGGTCCTGAAGGTTACGTCCAAATTTTGACGTAAGACTTTTTTCCGACATATATGTTATATGTGCTGCCATTCTTGCAACTGATAGCCCGGCTTTTGGACGATTTTTTGTTTCAAAATACCGCCCATTTTGCCAATTTGGATCTGCCATTATTGCCTGACGACCAACTTCATGAAAAGCTATATTCTGCGCTGAATGCCGCCACGTAGATGCAATAGGAATGGCCGTTTTAACACGTGTGTTATGATCTACGGCCCATTGAATAACCTGCATTCCTCCCATTGAACCACCAATAACAGAAAACAACTGGTCAATTTCTAAATAATCAATGAGCCTTACTTGAGCGCCAACCATGTCGGCAATTGTGATCACCGGAAAATCTAGTCCGTAGGGCTCGTTGGTTTCAGGGTTCATTTCTTTTGGCCCACTACTACCCGAACAAGAACCCAATACATTACTGCAAATGACAAAATATTTATCAGTGTCTATCGCCAGCCCCGGGCCAATCAGCTTTGGCCACCAGCCTTCTTTACCAGTTATGGGATTTTGGCCACAAGCATACTGATCACCCGTTAAAGCATGACACACTAATATGGCGTTCGATTTATCACCGTTTAATGTGCCCCAACATTTATAAGCAATTTTAAACGATGATAAACATTCACCGGAAGTAAGACATAATGGATCATCAATTCCCAAAGTCACAACTTCGGAAAATCCATCATCCATTTCTATTTTATTTTTTTCTACCGTCATTTTACCAAGCTTAAATATTCATTTTATCCTTTAAGTTTTCTACTCTAGCACAAAAGGAAGTCAACCGTTCATTGATCAGACAGGGTATATTTGGCAAAATTAATTGTAAAACTTACATTTTTTAGTGGTTAAATCACTCATATCCGTGTAGATCAAAAAAACAGATTAAAACTAAAACCACTCAAAACCATTGAGGATTATCATGAGCGGGCCTAAAACACATAGCTGGATTAATGATCTGAATGTTTATATTACTGGCAAATCCAAAGTCGGTGATTTTAAAAACCCTCATAAATTATCCGCCAATGAAAGTGCGCTTGGACCAAGTCCAATGGCAATGGAAGCTTATAAAAAAGCCGCAAGTGAGCTTCACCGCTACCCGGACCCCACTTATAATGAGTTACGCACAACGTTGGCCAAAAAATATGATATAGAGCCAGAACAAATATTATGTGGTGTTGGATCAGATGAAATATTAAAGCTCGCGTGCCGCGCCTATTTAAAGCCCGGTGATGAAGCCCTATATGTCGCACATAGCTTTTCAATGTACCCCATTGCCATCAAGTCAGTTGGCGGCATTGCTATTGAAGTTAAAGACGTGGATTATACGGCAGATATAGATAATATTATAAAAGCCATAACCGATAAAACCCGCATTATTTTTATTGCTAACCCCAATAACCCAACTGGCACATATTTGTCCGTAAATGAAATTGAACGTTTATGGCAAAATGTTCCGGAACATATCTTACTCGTTCTTGATGCGGCATATGCTGAATTTGTTAGTAATGATGACTATGACGCCGGTATTGAACTGGCTGGTCGCGCTAGCAATGTTCTTATGACACGGACATTTTCAAAACTTTATGGTCTGGCCGCATTACGATTAGGCTGGGGCTATGCTTGTAAGGAAATATCTAAAACTCTGGATAAAATACGCGATCCGTTTAATGTGCCAAGCAGCGCCCAAGTTGCCGGTGTCGCCGCCTTAAATGATCTTGACTTCCAAAAAAAGGCCACCTCATTTAACCAGAAATGGCGTACTTGGTTAGAACGCGAATTATCAGCACTTGGCCTTATGGCGATACCTAGCGCCACTAATTTTATATTATTTGGATTTGAAAATAAAAATAAATCAGCAAAAGATGCAAATGATTTCTTAACCCAACGCGGTTATATATTACGTTACTATAGTGGCCAGGGGCTAGAAAACTTTCTGAGGTTAACTGTTGGTACAGAAAAAGAAAATAAAGAAATAATAAAATTGCTTAAAGAATTTCTGGAAATATAAATGGCACTATATAGTAAAATTACAATTATCGGACTTGGACTTATTGGTTCCTCCATTGCGCGGGGGATAAAAGAAAATAACATCGCGGAAACTCTTGTCGGTTATGATTCAAATCCAGAATATCAAGACCCGATCAAAGCATTAAATCTGGTCGATGAACTTGCTAATGAAATTACAACAGCCGTAAAAGACGCAGACTTGGTAATTTTAGCCACGCCCGTTGGGGCTTATTCTACAATTGGTGCGGCCATTGGTTCCCATCTAAAAAAGGGATCAACCTTGACGGATGTCGGCAGTGTCAAAGCAGCCGTGTTTGATATGCTTACGCCTCACGTACCCAAAGACGTTCATCTTATTCCCGCCCATCCAGTAGCCGGTACAGAGCAATCCGGGCCGGATGCGGGTTTTGCAAGCCTGTTTCATGATCGTTGGGCAATTTTAACACCCGCAGAAGACACTGACCCGCTCGCCGTCAATAAATTATCAAAATTTTGGGAAACACTTGGCAGTGATGTGGAAATAATGAAAGCAGATCACCATGATAAAGTTCTCGCTATCACCAGTCATGTGCCGCATTTAATCGCTTATAATATTGTTGGTACCGCACACGATCTTGAAGAAGTGACAAAATCAGAGGTTATCAAATTTTCTGCCGGTGGTTTTAGAGATTTTACACGTATTGCCGCCTCTAACCCAACAATGTGGCGCGATGTGTTCCTAAACAATAAAGAAGCGGTTCTGGAAATGCTTGGACGTTTTAGCGAGGACCTCACCGCGTTGCAGCGAGCAATACGCTGGGAAGATGGTGATGCGTTATACGATATGTTTGTAAAAACCCGCCGTATCCGCAAACAAATTATCGATGCTGGACAAGAAGACGACGTGGAAAACTTTGGCCGTAGACATGATGATGTAGAGACGGAGTAAATTAAAGATTTAACAATAAAATCATTCAATAATCGCCGGAAGCTCCATTAGCATAATCGGCCCTAAATAAAGCAATCCATTTTGCATACTAATTGAAAGGGGTACTTCTTCAGGCAATTTTCCAGATTTGGCCTGACCGCCAAGAAGCAATCGTGCCATTTCAGAAATATTTTCATTTTGCGATAAATTATCAATTAAACCATCTATGCCAATAATCGTTGCGTCAAACGCACCGAGTGGTTTTAAGTTTTCATCAAGTGTCACGTCACCACTTAACTTAAGGCTACTTTTACTTGTTCCATATTCAAAAGATCGGATGCTTAAAGTGCCCCCTTCATCACGCCATTTTGACAGGCCATTTACCGTATAGTCCGGCTGTTCATTCGCATGAAGAAGGGCTTCAATTTTAATGTTATCCGCTTTTTCACCAATGATACTGGCTGCAAATTCTTTTATAGTGGTATCTTGTGCCTTAAAAAAGATAGCGCGATTTACCGGAAGGTCAAAACTGGTTTGATCAACCACTTCTCCGGTGGCACGGCGCAGGTGAAATTCCGCCATATGCATCACGGAAATTTCATCCCTAGCCTGTTCCACACCACGGTACCAGCTTACCTTATCTGCAATAGTCGATAAGTTGTTAAGCTCCATGGTGACGGGGTCAAGTACAAGGGACGATTTTACTTTATCAAAAGTAAAATTAATAACGGGGGTATTTAATGAACCAAGTACAGCATCAAAATAATCCGTTACAACAATCGCATGATTTGGCTTCCACGGTTGAAATATCACTGCCACTTCAGGCATCATTATCGATAATGGCTCCGTGCCGATGCGTCCGGCTGGAATGACCGCATTTAACGATGATGCCTCAATAATAATTTTATAAGGAAAACCAGATACTGCCACGTCACCCACATATATCTTCACGCCACCCATTCTGGCTTCACTATTTTCAATCCATTCAAGCGTTGTCTGCTCTACACGGTCAGCCATTTGAAACCAGAAAATACTATAGCCAACAATGAGTAGCAAAACAGAGGCAATGGTTATTTTTACCCTCATAAGATCATTCCATTTTTCAAATCAGTTAATTAAAAACGATAGTTTAATCCAACGGATATAACAGGATAATATTTAAGATAACCAATTTCATCCGTGTCTCTAAAATCTTGTTCAACCTGATTAATATCCGCTAGAAAAAGCGCATTATTTGAAAGAATGCCCCCCTCAGATGTAATATCAAGCGTAGGCTTACCAGCAAACACCACCCCTAGATCAACCATAATCGACCAATCACTATCATCAGAAAGCGGATTTCCCCAACCGATACCAACATATGGCGCAACAGATGTAAAACCAACGTTAGCCTTTAATGTGCCAACTTCAGCGCTTGTATATGTGTTGTCATTAAAATCATATGTTGCATTTGGCAAAGAAGTACCGCTTAAGCCATTTTCATCAACAAATGCCCCCACCGTTACCCGAAACGGGCTATCAGTAATATACCAATCGGCAAATGCCGTATAACTGTTAAGTTTAAGGTCCATATCATAGGCATTATCTTCAACATCTATTTCACTGCTCAATTTAAAATAATTCACCCCGACCCTTACATTAACATTTTCAACGGCCTCCAAGGTAAGTTCAACCCCCACACCGAGTGTTCCCACCTTAAGACCAAGCGCTGCATCACCCGGTGCTGCGTTTGCAAACTGAGCAAGACCAAAAATCGACATAAACGCCGTAAGAAGAATTCTTTTTACCATTTTATCCTCATTTTGTTGTTTGTAAATCAATTGCCTACTAATAATGCACTGCTGGCGGTTTCAATATTTTCTTCAAGTTTATTCATAAATTCATTTTTTGCAAGACCGGCGGCAATCGGCTCAAGAAAATCAAAAACAATTACGCCATTTGGTACAAGAGGACCTTTTTTTGGCCAAAATACACCTGAATTAAGCGCAACAGGAATTACAGGATGTTTAGTATATTTGTAGATGCCAAAAATACCAGACTGATATTCCATATGTTCGCCCGGTATTGCCCGTGACCCTTCCGGGAAAATAATAAGTTGGCGTTCTTCGGCAACCGATTGTGCAGAATCCTTCATTAGTTTTTTAAGAGCTTTAAGCCCACCATCCCGGTCAATAGGAATCATCCCGGTATTTAAACAAAAATGTCCATATAGCGGTATTTTGAGTAACTCCTGTTTCATAACAAATGCAGGATGCGTCACAACCGTATGCATTACAAAAGTATCAAACGAGGATTGATGTTTCATGGCAATAAGAGCGCCACCCTTCGGTATATTCTCCCCCCCACGTACCTCAAGGCGAATATTCATTATCAGGCGCAAAATGACCCTTACGCCATGCGACCAAATCCCCTGAAAAGCAATAAGTCCATTACGAGGCAACCAAAACAAAGGTAGTACAGAATACAAAACATTGCCGTCCACACATAAAAAACCGCTTTAAACAAACTAGAACGCACTGTGCGCACTTATCATTCTCCTATTTATATTAAGATTTTGAAATATCGTCATAAATTTGATCCGAGGCTCGCGCCCGAATTAAACTGATAATATATTTGCTATATTCCTGTGACAAGTTGAAATAATTTATATTCTCTGGCCGCCAACGACCAACCGGATGCTCGACAAAGCTAATATTAGGCATAAACCGTTTCAATTCAACCATTGCCCGCGGCATATGTTCAAGTGATGTAACGACCCTTAAGCTTTTAAAATCATTGTGTTCCGCCCATTGCATAATTTCGATGGCATTTCCTACGGTATCATCAGCCTGACTACCGCTTTCAATACAGCATTCCTCTAGTTCGGGCCTGCTGCCCAGTAAGCCCAGAAGCTCTACCCGTGTCACTTTTTCATCAACGCCTGAAATATAAAGCTTTGCCGCCAATTGATCTTCTAAAAGTTTAATAGCAACCTTTAATCTGTTTTGCCCACCCGTCAACACAACAATAGCATCAGTCTTGTCCGTCTCGTTAAAATCATGGTAGGAAAGTTTATTAATATACCACAAATATCCTCCCAACCAGGCAAGGCATAATGAAATTATGATATAGATAAAAGCGCGCATAGATAAATTATACCATTCTTCCCAGCTCACGCATAACAGTTATTCGAGCTGTTAACATTGCCAGAAATGCAAATACCAACGGAAGGATCAGCAAAAGAGACATTTTCATATAAGGAAGTGTTGGCACTTCAACAAGCCCACCAGATATATTTTGCACTAGATTTAAAAGTCCAAGCACGGTGACAAACGCAAGAACAACACCTATTATGCCACCTTTAAGCCCATAATACATAAACCTAATTTGGTATGCTTTTGCAATCATCTGATCATGTGCACCCATCAAATGCATTATTTCAATGATGGATTTATGTTCTGACAAACTTGATTTAGTACCAAAAATTACAATGGCTACCGAGGCCAGCAAAATCATTACTAGAATACCAATCGCCGTATATTCTACGGTATAGGCGAGGTCATAAAAATGACTAAGCCACTTTGCATGATCATCCAAATATACATTATCACTTATCTGCCTGATTTTACTTTCCAGCGCATCGAGGTTGACATACATATCTTCATTTGTTTCAACATCAATCATCACTGGCACGGGTAAATCGTCTGTAATGTTTCCAGCACCCAGCCATGGTTCAAGCAGCACAAAAATTTCGTCATCGGTTAATATTCTGACTGAGCGAATACCCGGCGTTTTTCTTAAAATCTGTTGAATTTCAAGCGACTGCGTTAATATCAAATCCCGATCTTCACCGGTTACCTGCACAGTGACGCGCCCTTGAAGTGAGCTTGCCCAATCATCAAATCCTGAATGAAGTAACAAACTACCGGCCGCGGCAAGAGCACTTAAATACACCATTATCGCCATCACCCAAGGTAGAAGCTTGGTCGCTTCACGGTTCTTAACAGCCGGAAGAAAGTCGAATGATTTACTCATTTAACCCCTTTCTGGCTGTGATATAATCAGCAATATCTTTTTTACTACCCTCGATATGCAATAACTTACCGCCCACCAAATGAAGCCTCGGCGCACCTATTTTTTTAACCAGACTATTATCATGGGTGGCAATTATTATCGTCGTCCCAAGTTTGTTAAGTTCAACAAAAAGATACATTAGCCGTTCCGCCATTTCCGGGTCCACATTACCGGTCGGCTCGTCAGCAAGAAGAATATCAGGCCGCCTAATTACGGCACGTGCAATTGCGACACGCTGCTTTTCACCGCCAGATAAAGTCGATGGGGTAGATGACATTTTATCTTGTAACCCTACCCAACGTAACAGCTCTTCGACATGCTCGTTAATATGAGCACCAGTCCCACCGGATATCCTTAAAGGCAGCGCAACATTATCCACCGCAGACATATGATCCAAGAGCCTGAAGTCCTGAAAAACCACGCCAATGCGTCGCCGAAGTTTGGGAAGGTCTTGCCGTTCGGCTTTTGCAACATCACGGCCAAACATCATTATTTCACCGCGGGTAGGTCGGTGCGCCAGATACATTAATTTCAAAAGTGACGTTTTACCCGCCCCGCTCGGACCCGTTAGAAAATGCATTGAGCCGGGCTCTAACTTGAAAGATATATCTTTAAGTACATCATGCTCTTTATCATAGCTCATGCTTACATTTTTAAATTCAACCAATTCGGGTCCTCTTTAACCATTGTAAAATTTTAACTGTTAAATCATAATCGCTATAATAATGCAAATCCAATTAGATCATTTTATGGCAACTCTGGACTATCAAAAACGATTACAAATTTAATCAATATTTTTTTATGGCCTAATGTTAACAAATCTTTGTTGATTTCCACGTTATACACTAAATAAATATCAGTTTTTCTAGAAGTTACCCTATTGATAATCAAAAGGTTGCATATTATAACAAGTTCTAATTTAACACATTATGATGGGAAGTAGACTTCATAAATGATTCTTGCATGTCCTGAATGTAAATCGAGATACGTTGTAAACCCAACCGCTCTGTTACCGAGCGGCCGTACGGTTCGTTGTGCAAAATGCAGTCATAGCTGGTTTCAGGAAAAACCCGATGATGATGTTAAAATTGTTCCGCCCGAACAGCCAGAAGGTGAAGATACGAAACCGTCCCCTGATGAACAGCAGGATGCCAACGAAGAAAGTGTTGAGAAGAAAACGGACGAACAGAGCCCCGTCAAAAATAATGACACGGGAACTTCAAGCGATGATTTTGACTTTCCAATTAATAACCCCCGAAAAAGACGCCGCCCTATACCCAAAGGATCTAACTTACCAGCTCTGCAAAACCAAAAATACGGTTCTAGTAAGACCGGCTGGGTTTCTTTGGCAATTTTTATCACCGTAATTATTTGTTCCTTTATGATATTCCAGGACACTATTATTCAAAGCTGGCCAGCTTCACAGAAGCTCTATACTGCCATTGGTCTTGATGGAGGCAATACTCCCGAAGCACATACAGAACCAGAATTAGAACCTATCAACGAGCGGCTGGATATTGGTGGTATAACGCCGCGGCGCGAGACTATTAATAATGTTTCCCATCTTGTAATTGCAGGCTATGTGGAAAATATTTCTAGCGAAATACAGGAAATCCCGACACTTAAAGTTATATTGCTTGACCAAAGCCGGAAAAATGTCCGTGATTGGAGCTTTTCTCCCCAAACAACGACAATAAACCCAGGCGAAAAAATTAATTTTGAAACATCCCTGCCTTCACCTCCTCCTGAAGCGCGAGATATCAGCGTTGAATTTTCAACAAATTAATTTAAAATAATAATAAAATATAAAGACTTTTTGTATATTGATTGCCAAAGTAAGAATTAATTGGACCTGATATGGCAAAAATATTAATAGCAGAAGACGAAATCGCCGTCCGCACATTCATATGTCGGGCATTAAAACTTCGCGGACATGAGACCTTTGGTGTCGCCGATGGCGGCGCAGCAATTGTCGAACTGGAAAATAGTGAATACGACCTTCTACTCACTGATATTATTATGCCGATAATGGACGGCATTTCTCTTGCACTTAAGGTAACGGCAGAATATCCAAAGTTACCAATTCTAATGATGACCGGTTTTGTGCACGAAAGACAGCGTGCCCACAATATGGGTAGCCTTATCCATAATGTTATCAGCAAGCCATTTTCACTTGATGAGATATGCCACGCCGTTGACGATGTGCTAACTGAAAAACATCAAATTCATTAATCACAAAACCGGTTGTGAATTAATTTCTTTCATTATATTTTGAAGTTCTATTGAACTGGAAATTGGTTTATTCAGAACCCTCTTAAGGTTACTCATGATAGCAATAAGCTCAGATTGTGACTGCGTAACCTGATTAGTTTTACTATTGCGCATATTGTCCAGAATATCATCAACCAATTCAGATGCGTTCTGTATAAGAAACCCGGAATTATCCCCCGCAAAAGAAATTTTCTCCCCAAGTAATTTAAACGCATCACCAATTTTTGTTTGCAGTATGATCTGACTGTGCTTTTGACCCACTGTCTTATCACTCGGCTCTATAGATTTATTATTTTTAAACAACTTATCTTTCATTTGTTCATTATAAGAACTTGATAACAATGTTCGTTGTATAGCGATTAAATTATCTATTATCTGACGACTTTCTGAAAGCGCAAAATAATTACCCAATCCGCCTTTACTCAATATCAGGTCGTCATTTTGTACAAGCCCCTTACGCATAAAGTCTACAATCATTGAAGCATTATGATATTTTTCCTGATCGCTAAAGGCTAAAATATAACTGTATAATTTTCTCAATGCGGAAATATCAATATCTAGTGAATATTTTTTTGAAACCGTCTTTCCCGCTATGTTGATATAATCACGGAAAAACCTGTCAGAAACTTTCAGATCTTCCCGGATAACAGAAATCGGTTTCATCTGATGAAGAGAGAGAGTGAGCTCATCCAGTGAAAAAAGAAGATTATTTTCAGTGGTTGAAAGATCGTTATTTTCAATTTTCTGGGCTATGTCCCATAATAAATCACGGGCCACCTCTTTATCATTCTTATCAGTAGGGTCAACGAGCCGCCAATAAGCAGATCGCATTGCCATATAATAAACGGCAGGCAACCCTTCTTTATCCGGTAATAATCCTAGCGCATTTATTCTCCTGGCTAACGACCGTAAATCTTGATTCGCTTCACCTAACGCCTGATAAAGTGACATTAAATTGCTCGCTATTTCATGGTTATATTTTCTTTCCGGTATATATATTTGACTTAAAATAGCCGTGGATATCTGTCCTGCTTCATCTTCAACCGAAATTCTAATATCAACCTCGCCACCTGCTAACTCAGAGCCAGTAAAGTCCACATAGAAAATATTATTATATGATTTTACTTCCCTAATGGATAAAAGGTGAAGATCACTTGGTTTGCCGTCTGAATTAATTATTTCAAGTGACGCTCTCATAATTTTTTTGTCATCTTTTACATCAACATTAAATGCAAGATAGCCTTTTTCATTTTCATGATCTTCAACAACGAAGCGTTTAATTTCCGGCTCCTCATCATCGATAATAATAAGAGGCCAACTACCCACAATGTAAGTGCCCTGTTTAATCGACCATGATATTTGTTGATCAATTTTAGCGGTGACCTTGAAACTACCATCCACCATTTCATCAAAAATAAATTCATTCCCATCCGAAAGTACTAATGTTGGCGCCCACTTTAAATTCTTCACATGAACATCAAGCACACTGCCTTCATAAACCGGGCCAATTTCATCATTTCTACTGTTTGTGGCTATTAAATTTTTGCTAAAAGTTTCTTTTTGCAAATATAATGGCGGGGTCACCGTCGCCGTAACCTCTGCATCCGGGTAATTAAAAATTGCCCTTGGCATAAAAGCCAGTGTGGTTAGACGTAAAAAATCACTACCGCTTATCACTGCAATGATCAACGTCACACAAACACAAATGGACATCCGTGATTTAGCAGCCTTTTTAGAAAGCGTCATCTTCCCGCGAATACCCAGTATGAGCATTGCTGTACTTGCTAAAATGATCAGAAAATAAAATATTACCTGTAATTTCGGTGGGCCAAGCGCCCAAAGATCAAGCAGTGAAATTGTATAATACGAAAGTAACAATATAGTCGTAGAAACAAGTCCCGCGATTATAGAAGGATTTTTAATCATGCTTTCGAAAAACATTCCAGACTTTATACTTTTACCCTTTAACAGAACATACCCTTCTTATTGTTATGAAGATGCTATTCTGACAGCCAAGGTGCACTCTGATCAAGTCCTATAATATCATCATATGACGGACGGGGCCTGACAACAGCAAATTCGTCTGCCTTTACAAGCACTTCAGGAATTAATTTTCTAGTGTTATAAGTTGATGCCATCACCGCTCCATACGCACCGACGGAACGAATCGCTAAAAGGTCATCTTTCTTCATCGGTGTTACCAGACGATTTGTCGCAAATGTATCGCCTGATTCACAGACCGGACCGACAATATCATAAAGCGTACTATCCTCGTCGCTTTCTTTAACCGGATCAATTCTATGATACGCATCATACATACTCGGGCGTACAAGGTCATTCATCGCCGCATCAATGATTAAAAACTTTCGTTTTTCACCCGACTTCACATAAACAACTTTAGAAACAAGAATGCCAGCATTCCCAACTAGGAAGCGACCCGGTTCAATAATAATTTTACACCCAAGGTGACTAACGACCCGCTTGACCATTGCCGCATATTCACGCGGAAGTGGTGGAACATCATCCCCTTCATAAGGAATGCCGAGGCCACCACCAAGATCAAGCCGCGTAATGTCATGACCATCTTCCCGAAGCGTTTCAATCAGGCCTGTGATACGAGTAAAGGCCTCTTCAAAAGGATCAAGCTCGGTGATTTGAGAACCAATATGAAGATCAAGCCCAACGAGTTTAATGCCTGAAAGCTCCGCAGCACGAGCACAAATTTCCCGAACTTTAGTCCAGGGAACCCCAAACTTATTTTCTGACTTTCCTGTCGATATTTTGGCATGGGTTTTCGCATCCACATCAGGATTAACCCTAAAAGTGATATCGGCTATTTTATCCAGTGATGATGCCACTTCGCTTAATTGGTATAATTCAGGTTCGCTCTCAACATTAAACTGATATATTTCATTCTCAAGCGCAAAAATCATCTCAGATTCTGTTTTAGCAACACCGGAATAAACTATTTTTTCTGCCGGAATTCCTGCCGCAAGCGCTCTTCGCAACTCCCCTTCGGAAACCACATCAGCACCAGCACCCAAATCACCCAATGTTTTTATCACGGCCTGATTTGTATTGGCTTTAACCGCATAACATATCAATAAGTCTAAATCGCCAAAAGCGTCTTTAAACTGATTAAACTGATATGTTAAAGAGGCCGTTGAATAAAGATAAAACGGTGTGCCAACTTGTTCTGCAACTTCAGACACCCTTACATTATCAGCATACATTTCGCCGTCACGATATTCAAAAAAATTCATAATTTCCCTACTCAGCAATTATTTTTGTTCGTTATTTTCTTGCGGTGCTTCATATCCCGCAGGCGGCAATAAATCGCCCCGTTTACCGCAAGATAAAACCCCAAAGCACAAGAAACCAATCATCACTAATTGTATAAAACCCTTCATGATTAGCCTATTCTTTCTTTAGCAAGCGTTACTTGCTTTAAAACCTCAGACGGCGCAGTACCACCAAAACTCACACGGCTATCAACCGAACTATCGACACTGAGAACGCTGAACACTTCTTTAGTGATTTTTGGCTCAACTTGCTGCATTTCCTCAAGCGTTAAACCATCAAGGTCACAACCTTTTTTTTCTGCCAACGCAACAAGCGATCCTGTTATGTGATGAGCATTTCTAA
>JAESUD010000195.1 GCA_016763335.1 Emcibacteraceae bacterium
AAACTGGTGGAAGTCTTGATTTACGCACCGAGATTGCGACACTTTACGGGCCAAAAATCACTGCGGAAAATATTGTTATCTTCCCGGGTGCGCAAACCGGTATGACCTTGACCGCACAAGCGCTTTTACAGCAAGGTGATCATGCAATAATTATAACACCAAGTTACCAGTCCCTTGAAGAAGGGGCAAAGCTGGCCGGGTGCAATATAACCCGGGTGGCTCTTTCGCCGGATAATAATTGGGTGCTTGACCTTGCCGCTGTGAAGGCGGCGATTAAACCGAGCACAAAATATATCGCCTATAATGATCCCCATAACCCATCCGGTGCATTGATGAACATTGATATCAAGATGGCATTAATTGCACTGGCTGAACAACATGGCATCACCATTTTTTCTGATGAAGTTTATAGGCTTTTGGAAATCGCCCCGAACGAAAAATCGCCTTCTATGGTTGATTTATCAGGCACGGCTATTGCGCTAAGCACCATGTCAAAGCCGTGGGGTGCGGGCGGCACAGGTATTGGTTGGGTTGTTTGTCAGGATAAGGCTGTGATCGACAAGCTCATTAAGTCGCAACAAATATACGCTGTGTGTGTTTCCAGGCCTGGTGAAATACAAGCGATGATGGCCATTAGGTCTAAAGACGAGATCATTGGTAAGAACATGAAAATCATTGAAGATAATCTTGAGCTTCTTGATAGTTTTTTCAAAAATAATAAAGATTTATTTGAATGGTTTCGCCCGCAAGCCGGCGGAACTGGGTTTGTAAAATTTAAGGGTCCGCTTAATGCTGTCGAATTATCAAAGATGTTATTAGAACAGGAAATTTTAGTATTTCCGCCTTCTATATTTGACTGCGATGACAACCTTAAACAATATTTCCGTATTGGCTTTAGCCGTAAAACAATGCCCGCTGCGCTTTTGGCATTTGAAGAATTTGTAAATAAACACAGAGCCCAATGGGGCTTTTAATAAGAGAATAATATGCCAGACCAAGTACCAAACTTTAATAACGAGACCATTGCCAAACTAGCCAAGGAACTATACGGAATTGAAGGTGAAATATCGTCTTTCGTTTCCTTTGAAGATCAGAACGCACTTATTAAAACCGCGAATGACCGTTTTGTCTTTAAAATTGCCAATAAAAGATGGTCACGTGATTTTCTATCAATGCAATCTGAAATACTTGACTATTTAAAGGTGACAGCACCTGAAATGACATTTCCCGCAGTCATTAAAACATTAACAGGTGAAACCATCACATTTATTGATGGGCATGGTATTCGCCTGCTCACTTACTTAGAGGGTGATATATTGGCAAATATGCCAAGAAGCATAGAACTTTATCAAGATATTGGTCGGTTTTTAGGCCAGTTTTCAAAAGCCATGCAAAACTTTAATCCACCAACTACGGATGGCTCAGATGAGCTTTGGAAGCTGGACAATGTGATCGCCTGTAAAAAATACTTACCCGATGTCACCGACCTTGATGCCCGCGACCGCATTGCACGATTATATGTTTATTATGAAAAAAATATCCTGCCCAAGTTGGACAGTTTACGCAAAGCGGTCATTCATGGTGATGCCAATGAGCAAAATTTCCTGATTACACCGGACAATCCGACAAAAATTGCCGGATTAATAGATTTTGGCGAACTACAATTTGCAAGCCAGATTAATGATCTGGCCATTACCCTTGCCTATGCGCTACTTGATGAAGATGATATTGCCATGGCAGCCAATAATATTATTGAAAGTTATGACCGTGAATTTAGGTTAGAAGATATGGAACGCGATATTCTTTATGATTTAATGGCCATGCGTTTAGTGACAAATATTACAATGACATCCCATAGTGCAAAGATGTTTCCAGACAATAAATATATTTTAACGTCGCAAAAATCAGCGAGAGAGTTACTGAAAAAACTTGAAGATGAGAAATATATATTAAAGTGAGAAGACAGCTATGACATTTAACGAACCATGGTCTAAAAAACATAAAAAAGTAACCAGCGAAACACCCTTCAGCCTTTCAAACTCATTTGCACAGCCGCTTAATAGTGCGGAACTTATCAAAATGGCTCAAGATAGGGGTGATAATGATATCGTCGAGCAGTTCCAAAATCATTCACTTGAATATACCCCGAATGGCGGCAGCCTTGATTTACGGCAAGAGATCGCCAATTTTTACGGACCTGACATTAACGCAGACAATATTGTCGTCTTCACCGGGGCACAAGTCGCGCTTCAAACGGCAGCAATGGCACTGCTAAATAATGACAGCCATTCAATCGTCTTTAGCCCCTGTTATCAATCCGTACAGCAGGCGCCCGCTCATGCAGGTAGTCAGGTGACAGAAATAAGACTAGTTGCTGAAAATGGCTGGCAAATTGACCCAGAAATGGTTGAAGCCGCAATACAAGAAAACACAAAATATATTGTAATAAATGAGCCTTACAATCCGGCGGGCACGTTAATGAGCCACGAACTTCAAAAGCAGCTTAAAGACATTGCAGAGAAAAATAATCTTCATTTTTTATCCGATGAGGTTTACCGCCTTTTAGAGCATGATGAAAAAGACAGACTTACGCCTATGGCTGACCTTTATGAAAAAGGTATTAGTGCAGGTACCCTTTCCAAACCGTGGGGCGGATGCGGAATTACAATTGGCTGGTTAGCTTTGCAGGATTTAGAGCTTAGGCAAAAACTAATCGATGTCCAATATTTTGGCACATCATGCCCTAGTCGCGCCAGCGAAATTCAGGCGATCATGACATTACGGGCCAGCGATATTATTGTGGAAAGAAATTTGAAAATCATTCGCAAGAACGTTGACCTACTTGATAAGTTTTTTGAAAATTATGCTGATTTATTTGAATGGATACGCCCAAAAGCCGGGGCCATTGCCTTTGTTAAGTTCAAAGGGCCACTAACGTCTGATCAACTTGGCGAAGCGCTGGCAAAATCAGGAATTTCCATAAAGCCGGCTTACGTGTTTTCTGATGATCATAGTGGATTCAGTGATTATTTCCGCATTGGTTACGGCGAAGAAAAAATGCCAAAAGCATTAGCAGCATTGATTGATTTTGTAGAAGAGCACAAACAGGCATGGCGCGCTTAATATATTTTTAGCATGACATTAAGCCTCTGTTCGGTATGATAAAAAGAAACAATTTATAAAACTACGCCGTTTAAATTTCTTTATCTCATTATTGAAAGCTCATTTTATGGAAGATAGTCAAAATAAATCACGTGAAGGGCTCGTACGAACAATCGGCCCGCGTGCTTTGGGTATAAATGTATTCAATATGGTTGTTGGTGGGGGAATATTTGTCCTCCCCGGTGTTATTGCTTCCTATTTAGGCCCATCGGCAGTACTGGCATTTATAATTTGCGCCTTCATTGTTGGTTTGATCTTTCTTTGTTACGCAGAGGTAGGAAGCCGCGTTAAGCGAAGCGGTGGATCATACGCCTATATTGAAGAAGCATTTGGCCCATTTGCAGGGTCTATAGCTTCAATATTATTTTGGTTTGGATGGGCCGGTTTAGCGGACGCCGCAATTCTCGTCGCAATGGTTGAAACAATCGTTCTCATTGTGCCTGAGCTTGCTAACCCCATATTGAAAACATTATTTATGTTCGGACTTCTTGCTTTTCTTGTTTTTATAAATATCAGAGGGGTCAAATCCGGTGTTCGCCTCTATATCGTTAATACTATTGGTAAGTTTATACCGCTGGCGCTTCTTATAATCGTCGGGGTATTTTATATAGATATCGATAATCTTAAGATTACAGAATTGCCGACAATGGAACAAATTGGCGGTAGTGCCCTTATTCTTTTCTTCGTGTTTTCCGGCGCGGAGTGTGCGCTAAACGCCAGCGGAGAAATTAAAAACCCTGAAAAAACAGTGCCCAGAGGAATATTTTTGGGATTGGGTAGTATTTTACTTCTTTATATTGGGCTTCAGACTGTTGCCCAGGGGGTATTAGGCGCGGAACTTGCAAATAATACAGAAGCGCCGCTGGCCGCCACCGCAGAAGTGGTTTTAGGCAGTTGGGGTGGTAAATTACTTCTGGCAGGGGCTGTGATCTCTATCTTCGCTACTTTAAGCGGCGAAATTTTAGCAACCCCACGGATTATTTTTGCGACTGCCAAAGACGGTAATTTACCAAGCTTTATGGCAAAAATTCACCCTAAATATAATACCCCTTATGTGGCAATAATTTTTTATGCTTTTGCTATATTGTTTATCGCCTTAAGTGGGTCATTTGAAAAGCTGGCAGTTTTAGCATCGGGGTCTATTTTGCTTATTTATGCGGGGGTAAGTATGGCGACACTTAAAATTCGTTTGCGCGATGGCCCACCATCTGAAGATCAATTTAAAATGCCGGGAAAAGCAATAATTCCTGTACTAAGTTGCAGTTTAATCGCATGGATGCTTTGGCAATTAACATTTGATGAAGCTATGGGAATTGCTGCTTTGATCGGTGTCGCTATCGCAATTTATCTTATACAAAAAGTTATGAAAAAACAAAACGCCGATTAACGTTGGGTTATATTGATCATTATCCTACTTCACATTCCACGTTGCTGTAGGAATATATGAACACCGTGACGGGTTCCGGAAGCAATATCGAGCAAGCCGTCATTATTGATATCGGCAACGGTAATTTGGCACCAACACCGACACTGTCATCAATCAGGTGGCGTTCAAAGCGTGGGGTACCGTCTTCTGACTTGATGATTTTATACCAGTATATCCAAGGCGTGCCGAACTCATCCGGGTCTTTAAGGCCAAGATGCGCCAGCGGCGTTTTACCTGTGATTAGATCAGCAGCACCATCGCCGTCAATATCGGCCATTTCTGTAGCGTGAGGCTGGGTGTATGTATCATCGATAATGTGCCCTATCCATTTGTCATCATCCATCTGTTCAAACCAGAAAACACCCCTGCCGTGGCCCATACCACTGACCAGATCATTTTTACCGTCACCATTCACGTCCATCACCTGAATTTGTGACAGTGATACCATCGGATCAATGATATGCCATTTCCACGACCTTGTGCCGTCTTCGGCAATTTGTTGTTCGTACCAGCCGCCTTCATCAAATGATTGTCTCGGCGCATCATTGCCATCTTTATCAAAGAACCCCTCGCC
>JAESUD010000196.1 GCA_016763335.1 Emcibacteraceae bacterium
ATTCGTGATTACTGGCTATACCTTTACCGCGTCAAACACAGTGCGCGTCACCATCGAAAAAAACGGTCACATCGGCCGTGGTGAAGCCAATGGCATTTATTATAAAGACGAAACACCAGAAAGCATGGCCGCACAGATCGAAGAAATCATTGATAGTCGCCTTACCCACGAAGAAATAAATGAATTGCTGCCGCGCGGCGGTGCCAGAAACGCCCTTGATTGTGCCTTTTGGGACCTTAAAGCAAAATCAACCGGCAAATCGATTTTTGAATTACTCGACATTACGCCGAAACCCCTTGCCACCGTGGCCACCGTCAGCATCGACACACCCGAGGCCATGGCGGCGCGCGCCGTTGAATATTCAAAATACACCAATTTAAAAATTAAACTTTCCGCCGATGCCCCAATCGAAAGACTTGAAGCAATCCGCGCTGCACGGCCGGACGCCACCCTGATCACCGATGTAAATCAGGGCTGGACTTTCGCTGAATTAAAAGAATATACCCCGCACTGTAAACGCCTTGGCCTTGCCATGATCGAACAACCCCTCGCCCGCGGCGGTGATCATGAACTTGAGGGATATAAATCAGAAGTACTGCTCGGTTCTGATGAAAGCTGCCTTGATAGTTCTGAATATGAAATTAATGCCAAACGCTATGACGTGATCAATATTAAGCTCGATAAATGCGGCGGCTTAACGGACGCCCTTAAAATCATTAAATTGGCCCGAATTGAAGGCAAAGGCCTCATGGTCGGTAACATGACCGGATCATCGCTTGGCATGGCTCCTTCTTATGTTGTCGGTCAATTTTGTGAATTTATCGACCTCGACGGGCCACTTTTCTTGGTTAAAGATATTGAAAACGGCCTTAGTTACGCCGACGGCGGCATCGTCAGCACACCAAGCACAAAACTTTGGGGATAATAATGAAAAAAGTCTTCCTGCTTAGTTTGCTTCTTTGCCTAACAGCATGCGCAAGTGGCGACATTAAAAACCACAAACTGCCTTACTGGAACAAACTTGGCGAGCGCTACACGGCTGATCTTAACATGATCGTCATTCACGCAACCGAGCTTACCGATATGGATGAAGCGCGCGAATACGGCGAACGCGTACTTTATGAAAGCGGCACCGGCGCATCCGGTCATTATTATATCGACCGCAACGGCAGTATTGAGCAATATGTCCCCGATAACCGTATCGCAAATCACACATCGGGCTGGAATAAAAATACCCTGAGCATTGAGCTGATAAACCTTGGCCGATATCCCAACTGGTATCATTCCGATCATCAAATCATGCAGGAACCATACCCGCAAGAACAGATCGACGCCCTGATCATATTGCTTAATCAAATGATCGCAAACCACCCAACCATTAAATACACGCAAGGGCACGAGGACCTAGACACCCGAAAAATCGCATCCGACAATGACCCAAACATAATGGTCGACCGAAAAATGGACCCCGGCAATCATTTCCCCTGGGATCAAATACTTGCAAATACTCCGTTGATTAAAGTGACACCGGAAAAGGAAGAATAATTTCGATCATTGCAAGTAAATGAATATTAAGGCATCGTAGAATCTTACATTATTGGGAACCCTCTCATGAAAACTTTACTAATATTAATTTTCTTTTTTATTACCCTGCCATTTTCCACCTTTGCGCAAACCAATCAGACCCCCTCAGCGGATCAAATTGAAAACGGACGAAGACTACAGCTTGCTACAGAAACTAGTTTTCGACTAACCAGTGCTCGCGCATACCATAAAGGTGTTAACGGTAAAGAAAAAAACCTGAACATGGCCATCAGATATTACGAGGAAGTCGCCGGACTGGGCCATATCGACAGTGAATACTTCCTCGGATTAATTTATCAAGTGGAATTAAAACAATTTGACCGCGCTTTTTATTGGAACATGCGCGCCTCTGAGCATGGTCATTGGAATGCGCAGTTAAATTTAGCGATTGCCTATCTTGAAGGGCAAAATATAGAGGTAGATCCAATTCAAGGTTATAAATGGTTTAAGTTAGCCTACCGGAATTCCGGTGAAGTCGCTACTCAATTACTTCCCGCAATAGAACAAATAGAATCCCAGTTAGACAAAACGCAAATCTCAGAAGGTCAAAGATTGGCGGATGAATGGATGGTGGAATTTGAAAGAAAAAAGAATGAACCCAAGAAAAAACCAGAAATCGTCATTGAGCAAGTTGGACTATCTACTAATATTGCCATTAAAGGAAGCCTTCAAGCAACAGGTAATGTTGGTTGCGTTGACATAACACAGGTATCTAATACCGAAATTCCACCAAATTTATTTCTCGGGTTTTTGGACTGCGTCCGTAAAAATGACTATGATAAAGGTATTGAGATGTTTATTCTGGCATTCATGTTCGGGCAGTTTGACGGACACCGTATTGAAGACCCCACTGCAGGTAGCGGCATTTCCCAACTACGCAGAGAAGCAGTCTCTCTCCTTACGCCAGATCAAAGAACCTCTTTTGATAATCATTTAAAAGAGCATTATTTCCGGGCGAGTGAAAAACGGTTAACTTTTTGCAATAAAATCGAAAATATAGGATATCCAACCTATCATCCTAAATATATGATATTGGTCGGTCTTTCGGCATTCGATGGAATTGAAGGTAACGGGTTAAAACATTTCTTCGAACCTGAAGAACAATGGATAGAGGTGGCAACTCCAAACTGTCCAGTTGATTATTTTAAATAAACAGCATTAAAGGCCAACAGGTTGCAAAATAACCTGCCAGCCTTTATATTATGATTTCCAATGAATGGTTCTTTGAATTAATCCTGGGATTTATTCGTAGAACTGTTCGGGCGTTTATTACCGTGCCAGGTAATAAGCGCCTTTTTTATTTATCGTCGCAACATTTGCAATCGCATTTACTGCAATCACATCCGCCGTCACAATCACAATTACTGGTACGTTCTTTTACGTCTTCATTTTCAGTCGTCATTTTTATCTCCTTTTATGAACAACATGTTTTTTCGATTGTTGCCGCAGTTTGCCTTAGAAGCGCGGCTACTTCCTTTCGGTTTACGTGGTAAAAAACTTCCTTACCGCGTTTCTCTGCGGATATTATCCCCGCATTCTTTAATATGCTCAAATGCCGACTGACCACGGAAAGATCAACCGTACAACAGCACGCCACCTCCCCGACATTGCACGGGCAGTCTTTCGAGCATAAATTATTTAAAATCTTCATCCGGTTAGGATCACTAAGCGCCTTAAACACCGTTTCCGTCTGCATAACATCACCTCATATGTATATTTGCACAATAATGCAAATGAATGAATATGACAAGAACAAAATTCGAAAATTGTCTCTTCTTTTTTGTCCTACAGCTTGACCAGTAGCAACTTAATTAAGCATACTAAATTAAATTGCTCAATTTCATTGTCTAAATAGTAGTCGAGAAAATCCCAATGAATTATAATAAAAGTTATGTTTCTAGAATGTACATTCAAGCCATCGGTTATATAGCCGACGGTGATCTCTTATCAGAAATGTTTGATACTATGTCCGATGCACCCTCACTCTTAAAAATTTTAGGGTTTGAAATATTCCTTAAATGTATTTTAAAAGTTCATTTTCCAGATTCTAAAAATCATACCCATAACTACTATAAACTATGGCAAAAACTGCCAAATCAACTAAAAGCCAACATAATAGAAGGTGCCCAGCAAAGATATACGATCCATGCTAATTATCAGAATATGCAAAAGTTGTTAACTTCGTGGCAAAAGGTGTTCGAGAAAGCGCGCTATTATTATGAGTTTTACGAAGACAAAACTCAAGAAGAGTATGAAAATATAGGCGAGGAATGGATAGCCAAGGGGATGTTGGAGGATGAAGCAAAAGTTAGTTATTATCCTACGGAGTTAAATGGCTTAATAGAAGGAATGTCAGATTATATTAAGAATACACTCGCAGAAAAGTAAGAATACTATCTCATACTAAGTTCAATAAAAACGTCCCCTACTCCAACCCTTTATTCATCACATGGCCCTGTCTGCTTTGGGCTTCGATGAATATGCGTTTTATGTCTGGGTGCATTTGTTTGATTTTTTGTTCGAACTCGGTGACGACATTCTCGATGTCCCCCGCCGAAATATCATTTTTAAAATCTAGGCTTAGGTTTAGAAGCACATCCTGCGGACCCATATGCATGGTCAGGACCTCGTTTACATTATCGACTTGCGGATGGCCTTCAAATAAATCTTCAATGCTTTTTACCACTTTCGGGTCTGCGGCTTCGCCAATCAGAAGACTTTTACATTCGTACGCCAGCAACGCGGCGGTGCTTGCTAATATCACGCCGATCAGGACCGACGCCATGCCGTCGGCTTCAGGAATATCATAATAATCACCGATAAATAACCCGATTAGTGCCACAAAAAGGCCAAGCAATGCTGCCGTATCTTCAAACAATATGGCAAATAAACTGGGGTCTTTGCTTTCATGTATAGCATCAAGTAACGGCTTATCACCGCGGCGGGCGTTAAATTCTTGGTAGGCCATTTTCCACGGGTATGCTTCAAACATAATCGCCACACTAAGCACAATATAATTGATATGGATATTGGTGACTTCGGCCGGTTCAAATATTTTATGAAATCCTTCATAAAGCGAAACCCCCGCCCCGACCGCGAAAATAATCATGGCGACGACAAATGACCAGAAATAAAGTTCTTTACCATAACCAAACGGGTGATCATGGTCGGCGGGTTTTCCGGCTTTTTTAATACCGTAAAGCAAAAGCACTTGATTGCCGCAATCAACAATACTATGGACCGCTTCTGAAAACATTGCCGATGAATTGGTATAAAACGCAGCAACAAGCTTGGAGATGAAAATTAGAAAGTTGCCAATAAGCGCTGCGAAGATTACTTTTTTTGATGAATGTGCCGACATGTTTTATAAAATACCCTGAAATTGCCTTGATCTGATCATATTACCGACACCCTATAAAAATACAAAAGAATTAATAAAACTAATTAAAATATTAATTTCTCTGCTATATATTATAACCATGACAACAGAACAAACCGCGCAACAATATCCCGACCCCGTAAGCTTGCTTAAATGGTACGCTGAATGCGGTGTTGATGAAACCATATCGGACAGCACGACAAACTGGTTTGAAGTTGCCGACAATATTCATTTAAAACAGCAAGTTAAATCCGCTGGTACAATTATACCAAAACGGGCCGCACAGCCGGCACTGCCCACTAACAAAGAAATTATTGAGCAAGCCGCGACGCTCGCCGCC
>JAESUD010000197.1 GCA_016763335.1 Emcibacteraceae bacterium
CGAAATTTCATCCATTGCAGGAGATTTAGAGGGTAGATTAAGCGCTTTTAGGAGTGCTTCTATTTTCTCATATGTGGAAGGTTGCCAAATTGTTTTAGCAAGACCACCGTTATTCTGCAACATTGTGCCATAAGCTGAATTATCCCCATCATCAAGCTCCACAATATCAACTATTTCATCCAAAGACCCGCCATTATTTTCGCTGATGATCTGAGGCGTATCTGGTTTATTTTCAAGCTGCTTTTGCGCGGCTCTGGCAATTTCATCATTGCTTGGAAAATACGGGCCCGGAACCCCAGCAGGGAATAAAATAGATTTTGGTTGTTCCTGCGCCTCGGGCATTAAATCCTGCATACTGCTTTGCGCATAAAGAGAAGACGACCAGATGCCCGCCGCCGCTGCGCATATCAGACCCGTTTTCAGATAATGATGTTGAAATTTGATGGTCATAAATATTCCACTACGAATGATTAATTGGGAAAGCTATCATCGGGGAGTATTTTTTCCACCCGTTCGGTTGGCGCGGGAATATCGGCTGTCATAAGATAAATACCCGCCCCTACAATCGTCAATACTATCAAAATAATCAAGAAAAACCATAATTTTGCCATTGGTAAATTTACCTCTGTAATTTTATTAAAAGAAATTAAAACTGAACACATCATATTAGCCGTGTCTTGCCGCAAGGTAAAGCTTACGAAAAAATATGTTTATTTCGTGGCTATAACTCATAAAGACATGTAAATAGAAGATATAATGAATAATTTTAAAAGAAAAAGAAAAAAAGGCCTTTCTCCACGATTAAGATATCCTTTAAGGAAGAGCATATCACTTGTTGGCCTTATGGGAAGCGGCAAAACAACCATCGGTGTAAGATTAGCCAGACGCCTTCATAGTAAGTTTGTTGATAGTGACCATGAGATAGAAGCGGCAGCAGGCCATAGTGTTGCAGAAATATTTGAAAAATTCGGCGAAGAAGATTTCAGAAAAGGCGAACGCAGGGTCATAAGTCGACTGATTACACAGGAAAAAAACATAGTCCTTGGCACAGGTGGGGGCGCGTTTATGGATCTTAAAACCCGCGGACGACTTAAGGCACAAACAATTGTAATATGGCTTAAAGTCGATGTTGAGCTTTTAGTGGAAAGAACCGCTAGACGAGACACGAGACCGTTGCTTCAAAAGGGAAATCCAAGAAAAATACTTCAAAAATTGATAGAAGAGCGCTATCCCGTCTATGAAGAAGCCCATATAATTGTTGAAAGTGGACAAGGACCGCATGATAAGGTGGTTAATGATATTATCTGGAAATTAAATAAATATCTTGCTATCGAAAAAAAGAAATACCAAAGACGAATGGCCCGCCAAAGAGCCCGCGCCAAAAATGAAAATAATGCCACAGGCAATGAAAATGACGTTAAAGACAACAGTTGATCTTGGAAATAGAAGCTACGATATCCTTATCGGTGAAAATATCATCGATGAAGCAGCCCATCATATTCGTCCGCTTCTTAGACGAGCAAAAACAGTTATCATTACCGACGATAATGTGGCCATTCATCAACTTCCCCGACTTGAAAAAAGCCTAACCGCAGCAGATATTCAGTATAATACCATTACCTTGCCCGCTGGCGAGGCAACAAAATCATATGATAATTTAGAAAAATTACTGGATAAACTTTTATCCATGAGGTTAGAGCGTAATGATACAATTATTGCGCTTGGCGGCGGTGTTATTGGTGATCTGGTTGGTTTTGCCGCCAGTATTTATTTGCGCGGCATTAATTTTATTCAAATTCCAACCACCCTTCTGGCACAGGTTGATAGTTCGGTCGGCGGTAAAACAGGCATCAACAGCCGCCACGGTAAAAATCTAATCGGCAGCTTTCACCAACCCCGTCTCGTGCTTATTGATGTAACAACACTAGAAACGCTTGACCCCCGCCATGTTGTCGCTGGGTATGCTGAAATCGTCAAATACGGGCTTATCAATGATCCGGCATTTTTCAACTGGCTTGAACAAAATGGCCCGATGTTAATTGATGGCCCCGTTGATGAATGCCGTGCCGTACGTACCGAAGCCATTCTTAAAAGCTGCGAAGCAAAAGCCGCCGTCGTCATGCAGGATGAAAAAGAAACCGGCACTAGGGCTCTGCTTAATCTTGGTCATACTTTTGGTCATGCTTTAGAGGCAGAAAATGGTTATAATGATGGTCTTTTTCACGGCGAGGCCGTGGCGATGGGGATCATCCTAGCCTTTCAGCTTTCAGAAAAAATGGGCCTTTGCCCAGCTAGCGACGTAAAACGGGTCATTAAGCATTTTGACCTAACATCAGCACGCAAAATTTCCGCTTTTGATTTTAATGTTGAGAATTTGCTCGAACATATGAAAGCGGATAAAAAAATGTCAGACGGCAAACTAACTTTTGTTATCACATCCGCGATTGGTCAGGCGTATCTATCAAATGATGTTGATATGAACGATGTTAAGTCCGTGCTTAAAAACGCGTTAAAAGGATGATATAAAAGCTTATGGAAGCTGATCTTATTATTGCAATCGTTGTTATTATTTTTCTGGTAATTTTTTCCGGGTTTTTCTCTGGTTCGGAAACATCTCTGACGGCTACTTCTGCCTCAAGCATGCATAAAATGTCTAAAGAAGGTGATAAAAAAGCCGCGCTTGTTGAAAAACTTATTTCAGACCCTGAAAGTTTGATCGGCGCGATATTGCTGGGGAATAATCTGGTTAATATTCTGGCATCCGCCCTCACCACTTATATTTTTATCGGCTTTTTTGGTGATTTAGGGGTTGTCTACGCTACATTCGCCATGACGGCGATCGTCCTTATATTTGCCGAAGTTATGCCCAAAACCTATGCCCTTGCAAACCCGGAAAGGGTCGCGCTTAAGGTCGCACCATATATAAATATTTTCGTAATAATATTTTCCCCTATCGTCAGGTTTATTCAGATCATATCCCGCCTTACCTTACGTATGCTTGGCTTTAAAGCGGAAGAAAATCAAAAGATATTAAGCCCCCAAGATGAAATTCGCGGCGCCATCGATTTACAAGAACACGAAGGGGGAATTGTTAAAGAACATAAAGATATGCTTGCCGGCATCCTTGATCTTGATGAAATTAGTCTTGAAGATGTAATGGTTCACCGCAAGAATGTTGAAACAATAAATGTCAAAGATGACATCGCTGATATTTTTCAACAAATAGTTTCCAGCCCTTATACGCGACTTCCCATGTGGGAAGAAAATCAGGATAATATTATCGGCGTTATTCATGCCAAAGATGTCTTAAGAGTTACGCGAAAAAGTAATGGCCGATTAAATCATAAAACCCTGAGAGATATTGCCATAACACCGTGGTTTGTACCCGAGACGACCAGCCTGCGTGATCAATTAAAAAAATTCCTTACTAGAAAAGCCCATTTTGCCCTCGTGGTTGATGAATATGGTGCATTGATGGGAGTTATTACACTTGAAGATATTCTCGAGGAAATAGTTGGTGAAATTACCGATGAGCATGATACTTTAAATAGCGATATTAAAATATTAGCATCAGGAACGGTCATCGCCGAAGGAACAACACCGATACGTGACCTGAACCGCAGGTTTAACTGGAATCTAAGTGACGACGAAGCCATTACCATTGCCGGATATGTCATTGATCTAGCGGAAACCATACCGCTTCCCGGTCAAGTTTTTGAAATTAATGGTTTTACACTTAAAGTATTAAAACGAACAAAGAATCAAATTACCCAGGTAAAAATCAGTCCGCCCAAAAACTAGTCTCTCTTTTTTATAGTATCGATCATAGATTTTATCTGATCTTCACTCAAACTACGGATGTCTCGGTTAAGTAAATTTACCAGTTCAGTAGCCCCAGCACTTAAACCAGATGTATCAACCACCATTCGCGGATGAGATATACGCGCAAGGTTTTCTAATTCTTCTGCTTCGTCCCAAATAATATTAAAAAAGCTAATAATTTGCTGAATAAGTGCCCAGGAAGGCTGACCGCGGTGGCCATGTTCAAGCGCAGACAAATAAGCCGGACTAATAGCCAGCTTCTTAGCCATTAGTTTCTGGCTGATACCTTTTTCTTTTCTAAGTTCACGTACTTTTTCACCGAATGGGGTCATTATATCCTCTTTAAAACCACATAAAGGGCGCCACTGCCGCCATCATTTTGCCGGGCGTCAGAAAAAGACACTATCATATGACGCATAGCACCACCGGAAAGCCACATTGGCACTTCACGTCTTAAAACGCCTCGACTATCTTCAAAATCCACATAACGAAAATCAGCATACCCTGTTTTTTTAGGACCGCCTTTACCCGTCACGACTAAAACTACCCGTTTGCTGCTTTGTTGTGCCCGCGCGAGATAGCGAAAAAGTTTTTCATGGGCCTCGACACATGTCATGCCGTGTAAATCAATTTTACCGTCTGGCTTTGCCTTGCCTTGTTTGAGTTTTTTCCCCCAATTAACATCTTTATTTTTAAGGGATTCATAATTGCTAACATTAGGCGAGTGATTATTTTCAAACACATTATTACGGGGAATTTTAAGGCTGAATGATGCTGTTTTCCCTTGGACCTCTGGATAAACAATATTCCCCATAGTAGATTTAATATCACGAGTATATAATTGCCAGAGATGCTGGTCTTCGTTGCTTAGACCTTTTTTAGTCATTAAAGGCTGCCTTCTGCAATATTAAAAAATTTTGCAGATACATCCTTTGGAACAAGCACATAATATGTACCACGGTCTTTCATCGGTCCCGCTTCAAGTTCGGCAAGATCCCCAATTCCCCAATATACATCACCGCGAATTTTTCCTTTAATAGCGCCGCCTGTATCTTGGGCAACTACCAATCTGTTCAAATGGGGTGTTCTTAAAACATCTCCCGCTTCTGTGCCGCTTTCCTGGTAAGTATTAAGCCATAATGGAACCCCGAGTGGAATATGTGCGCGGTCAACGGCCAGAGAGCGTCCCGGAGTAAGGCCCACCCCTAAACTGCCAACCGGCCTATCTTGTTCTCTTTGCAGAAAAAAGACTTAGGAAGGATTTTTCCACATTAATTCATCGGCTTTATCCGGATTTTGTTCAAGCCAATTTGAGATCGCCTGAAGCGACATATCCTCTCTGGCAATATCGCCGCTCTCTATTAAAAACCGTCCGATTGCCCTGTATGGGCGTCCATTTCTTTCGGCATATCCCAGATGCAATATTTCACCATCTTCAAGTTCAATAAAACCTGAACCTTGGATTTGCAAAAAAAAGCTTTCCGCCTTTTTTTCAAGCCAAACCAGTTCTAATCCCTTATTATCAAGCGCGCCCAGATCAATTTGTTCGCGGTTTTTGTAGGGCACAAATTTATTGCTTTTTACTTCACCAATGATTGACCTGCCCTTCAAGCTTTGATCAAAATCACCAAGATTTATCTTTAGCAAATCTTCTGGCACCATATAAAGCGGGGCGACAAACTTATCAGTTTTTTCTCTCGACCCTTTATAAAGCGGCGCATAATACCCCGTGAATAAACCAGGTTCTTCATTTATAAATTCAAGGGGAGTAAAATTATTTTCAAAGAATTTTTTTGCTGCAACCGGATCAATTTCCAGTGCTGCGCGGCAAGTTATTTTCCATTCTAGAGCTGTACCAAACTCCCCAAACTCTCTACTATCAGGGTAGTTTAACAGCCTTTTACAGGATGTTTGAAACGCCTCCAATGCCAGATCATGATCATCATCCTGCCACCCTTCAAGCTCAGAAAAATTTAAGGCGATATAGGGAGATGGAATTAGTTGTATGACAGGAACCATAAGAAAATATACGGCAATAGCAAATATTCCAAACAGTGATAAAATTGCTGAAATATTTTTCATTAGTTCTTTTCCTGATTCTGGTTTTATGCTCTATGCATTACTGGTTGAAACAAGTGTCCAGTTTGGGTCACCGCGCTTTACATCGCGGCAGAATGTCCAGATATCAACAACAGGTACGACTTTCTCAGGATCACCATCAACAACATTGCCATCAGCATCTTTAATGGTAATCGTCATATGGCTTTTATAACGCAAAGTTAGCTCAGCCATTGAACCTTCTATGCTTGCATCTTCAAGTTCAATTTTTTCTATATCATCAACTTTGTTGTGAAATTCATGACCCTGTTCTTTCATTTCATTAATAGCATTCTCAAACTGGCCAAAGACATCCCGGCTTAAAAACGATCTTAATGTTTTAATATCACCTTGCCAAAATGCATTCAAAATCATGCCATATGCATATTCTGCACCATCAACAAAATCGGGCAATGTAAAACTACTGTCAAAACTGTTGATTTTTACAAGAGTGTCATAAAACGGGGAAGATTTAGCCAGGCCAATCTCTTTGGTTTCGACAGGTATCTTTTCCTCTTGATCCTTTTGCATAATACCGTCTTTAATAGGAACAACATTGTCGGATGGCTTTTGTTTCTGGTACGGCTTATCAGATGGCTTTTCATCCTTGCCGTCATAACCATCTTTGCGGCCAAGGGTTCTGCGTAACTGCAAAATAATAAAACCGGCGACAAAAGCCATGATAATTAAAAAAGATTATCGTCCATCTGTTTTCCTACAAACTCTTATTCATTGATCAACTCTTTTATAGAGGCCTATACTTGGCGATCCTGAATTTAATACTATATTAGATAGATCATGATGTATATATTATGAAACTATATTTCAACTATTTGGACAATAAATGCCATTATTATTTTTAGCTGTAATTATTACCGTACCATATCTTGAATTTCTTGTATTTGCGGAAGTGGCCGATCAAATTGGCGGCCTGTCAGCATTAATGTTAACGATTTTAACGGCAGTCCTTGGTATTTATATCATAAAACAAGAAGGCATTCAGGTGCTTAGTAGTATAAAAAACACAATGGACCGTGGAGAAAGCCCGGTAATAGGGCTGCTTCACGGGTTTTTTCTAGCCATTGCTGGCTTTTTCTTTTTACTGCCCGGATTTATTACCGACAGCATTGCCGTGCTTCTTGCCATAGCACCGATACGTGGGATGCTGGGAAATATGATGGTAAATGCTGGCAAAAGGAATTTTGACGCTAAGCCCAAATCAACATATTCCAGCGGAATTATAATTGATGGTGAATTTGAAGAGGCCGATGATAAAACCAGCGAGATAGAGAAAATCGACATTAATGAAAAAGAAAAAGACTAATACTCATTATTCGAAATTGACGAAAGAATAGCCCATAGCACAACTTTTCGATTAGAATTACTTGTGAATATTTTAAAAGCATGGTAGCAGACGGGATAAATTTGCGACTTTAAACTAGGAATAGACAATATGTCAGATACTACAGATCAAAACGAAACATCAAACGAAGAAAATACTGGTGAAGTTCAGATCAGCATTTTAGGTCAATATATTAAAGACCTTTCTTTTGAAAACCCAACACCGGCCCAAACAATTCAGAAGCTTGCAACAGACAAGCCATCAATGAATATTAATGTCGGTCTTAATGCACAACAAGTTGGTGAAGATCTTTATGAAGTTAATTTAAAAATTACGGCCACCGCGCTTTCCGGTGAAGAAACAGCCTTTGTTGCTGAATTATTATATTCCGGACTTTTTGGCATTAAAAACCTACCGGAAGGGCAACTACAGCCATTTTTGATGGTCGAAGCCCCACGTCAGATATTCCCATTTGCACGGCGCATTCTATCCGATGTTACCCGTGACGGTGGCTTCCCGCCATTAATGTTAGAGCCAATTGATTTTGGTAGCCTTTATCAACAACAACTTGCTGCTGCCTCTGAACAGCAGGGTAATGATAAAGAAGAAGATATTGTCGTAAATTAAAAAGACATAATAATTATATTGAAAAGGCTTCCACATTTTGGAGGCCTTTTTTTGTGCCTATATACTGCCTTTAGTACTTATTACCAAAGAGGCTTTTCAATATTCTTGATGAATTCCTGATGTCTAAGGATTTCCTCTTCACTAGCAGCGTGAGGCCGCGGGTTTCTATATGTTTTTTCTTGATCTGTTGTCGCTTTAATTTCATTAGACTTACTATCTTCCGTGACCAGACTAAGCCCTGTCTGCCGGCCACCCATAAGCTCTAAATATACTTCTGCCAGAAGCTCAGCATCAAGTAGCGCGCCATGTTTTACGCGGTTTGAATTATCGATACTAAATCTTTTACACAGCGCATCAAGGGTGTTAGAAGCGCCTGGATATTTACGCCGGGAAATGGCCAGCGTATCTACAGCCCGGGTCGCTGGGTATACTGAGAAACCAAGGTTTTTCATTTCCCAGTTTATGAACTTCATATCAAATTCTGCATTATGCGCTACCAAATTCATGTCACCACAAAAATCACGAAAATCAGCAACTATTTCACTAAACGTTGGATGGGTTTTTAGAAATTCTTCTGATAAGCCATGAATTTGTTCCGCAGATTTCGGCATATTGCGTTCAGGATTAATATAAGTATGATAAATCTCGCCAGTAGGAATATAATCTTCAACCACCGCACAACCGATTTCGACAACACGGTCACCATTAAAAGGATCAAACCCCGTTGTTTCTGTATCAAAAACGATTTCGCGCATCTATTATTCCCTTATTTTCTTTATAATATCAATCACTTGATTTTTAGCATAATCCAATCCCCGGCCGGTTTGAATGATAAAATCGGCCCGAGTTGTTTTTTCTGCATCTGGCATTTGCTTTGATAAAATATCCGCGTAGCGCTGCTCTGTCATGCCCGCTCTCTCTAGAACTCGTTTTTTTTGAATATCGCTTGCCGCAGATACCACAATAATGAAATCAAAGTCCTTCTCATATCCTTTTTCAAACAATAGTGGAATATCAAATATAACCAAATCCGAGCTAATGTTTTTTAAAAACTCGTTTCTCTTTGAAGTGACCATCGGGTGCAATAAATTTTCAAGTTTTTCGAGCGCCACACTGTTTCCAAAGACTTTTGCGCCCAGTTTTTTCCGGTCAATATAGTCTGCTTTTTTTACGCTGGGAAATATTTTTTCAACCTTTTCCACCGCTGCACCGCCAGAACCAAGTAGATCATGAACCGCGGCATCGCTATCAAAAACAGGTATGCCCTGCTCGGCAAATAATTTAGCCGTTTCGGTTTTCCCCATACCTATGGATCCGGTAAGGCCAATTGTTTTCATGCAAGCGCCTTAATTAAATGGTGTCTGAGATCATCGTCCACTTCAGGGAAAATCCCAAACCACGCCTTAAAACCGGGCGCGGCCTGATGAAGAAGCATCCCTAATCCGTCTACCGTTTTGTTTCCGCGCTCACGTGCTCGCTTTAAAAGATCTGTTTCAAGCGGATTATAAACAATGTCATATACAACAGCGCCTATCGGCAGGTTGTTAATATTTAAGACAAGTTCAGGCTGACCTGTCATGCCCAACGTCGTAACATTGACCAACAAGTCAGCGCCAAGCAAGGCTTGTTCATAGTCATCCCATAAAATTGCTTTAATCCGTTTGTCACCAATTTCTTCGCTCAAAGCCACCGCCCGGGAATGGGTTCTGTTAATTAGGCGAATTTCATCAATTCCATCATCAAGAAGACTAACAGTTGCCGCGCGTGCCGCGCCGCCTGCACCAATAATAACGGCAACTTTATTTGTTGATATCCAGTTGGTAATAGATTGTTTTAAATTTTTTATAAATCCATAGCCATCTGTATTTGATCCTAGTAATTTACCTTCATCCGTAAAGTAAACGGTGTTTACTGCGCCTATTTTTTCTGCCGCACTATCAAGTTCATCGACCAGACCCATAACAGACTCTTTATGGGGTACCGTAAAGTTTACACCTTCAATTTTATTCGTTTTTAAGCGTTTTATAAAATCAGGCAATTCATTTGGTGCCACATGAAAGGCCTCATACTCGCCCTTTATGTCATATTTTTTTAACCAATAACCATGCAGAACTGGCGAAAGGCTATGAGAAATAGGGTCGCCAACAACCCCAGCTATTTTAACGCGCGGCAAGGTCATTGTGAATTTTCTTCATGATATTTATTTTTAAGGTTCAAAATCGCCACTGACGTTTCTTCAATAGAGCGGCGCGTTACATCAACAATGGGCCAGCCCATTTTATTGAATAACCTTCTCGCTTCTTTGACTTCTTCTTTAACCAGCTCTTCATCAACATAATCTGTTGTGTTATTTTCTTTCAGAGTAAGAAGACGGTTACGCCTGATTTGCACCAGACGGTCAACGCTATTAACAAGACCAACTATAAATTTACCCTTGAATTGTTCAAGTTCTGCCGGTAGAGGACACCCGGGAACAATGGGAATATTAGCCGCCTTGTAACCACGGTTAGCAAGATAAATACAGGTTGGTGTTTTAGAGGTTCGCGATACACCAACCAAAATAATATCAGCTTCGCTAAGGTTTTCAGCAATTTGACCATCATCATGAGCAAGCGTATATTGAATGGCATCAATACGTTCAAAATATTCATCATCCATTTTATGTTGTAGGCCCGGTCGTTCGGTTGGTGTTTCACCAAGATGGCGTCCAAGTTCACGGATTATGCCGTGAAGAACCGAAATAAATGGCCACTTATGTTTTTTACAGGCGTCAACAAGAACTTTCTCAATCTCATGATTAACCAAGGTAAACATAACAATTCCCGGGTTATCTTCCATTTCTGAAATTAATCGCTCCATGTGTCTTGCTGTTCTGATCATGGGCCAGTAATGTTTTATTGGTTCAATATTCGGAAATTGTACTAAAGATGCCTTTGCTACCTGTTCCAAGGTGTCGCCAGTCGAGTCAGATACAAGATGAAGATGTAATTTTGTCATTTAATATTTCCGCGTTTTGAGCTTGAATTACCTGAATAGCGGGGATAAGTCGCTATTTTTCCAATATCGTGATTTTTAATGCACGTAATCCATTTTTAATACATATCTTTTTAAGCTGTGAGTAAATCTTCTTCAACAAATTGATAAATATTAATTTATAACATTATTTCTATCATTTTTTTTATTCTCAATATATGTATATGTTTAAATTTAAGGAATTATTTTTATGTTGATAAATATTGTATTAGCTGTGGATAAGTTTTAATCCACATTATTCACAGGCCCTACTAACAACTACAATATTTATATATAAATATAATATAGGTAATCAAAATCGTGCATAACTTTTTAGAGCTAAAATCATATGAACAAAAATAAACTTTTTATCCAGACATTAAGAGGCGAGAAAATGGACAGAGTACCATTTTGGTTCATGCGTCAAGCAGGTCGATACCTTCCTGAATATATGGCTCTTAGAAAAGAAGCCGGATCATTTTTAGACCTTTGCTATAATCCAGACTTTGCCACTGAAGTAACCTTGCAACCAATTAAACGGTTCAATATGGATGCAGCCATATTATTTTCTGATATTCTCGTCATTCCTCACGCGCTCGGACAGGATTTGGCTTTCAAAACGGGTGAAGGTCCTGTTTTAACGCCAGTTAATAACCTTGAAAAGCTTGAAGCACTTTCAATGGATAAACTTCATGAGCATTTAGCACCTGTTTATCAAACGGTCTCTAATTTATCTAAAAAGCTACCGGATCATGTGGCATTAATTGGATTTGCTGGTGCTCCTTGGACAGTTGCAACCTATATGGTCAATGGACGTGGGTCCAAAGATCAGGCAGAAACCAGGTTAATGGCATATCAGGATAGAGAAACTTTTAGTAAGCTTATTGATCTTCTTGTTATTTCGACTTCTGAGTATTTAATCAGGCAGGTTGACCATGGCGCTGAAGCACTTCAGATTTTTGATAGTTGGTCAGGAACACTTCCTGCGGATGAATTTATTAAATGGTGTGTTGAGCCAATGATAAAGATTATTGAAAATATCAGAGCCGTTCACCCTGATGTTCCAATTATTGGTTTTCCAAAAGGGGCAGGGGCAAAAATTAAAAATTATGTTAATAAAACCAAAGTCAACGCAGTGAGCATTGATACGTCTACTTCAACATCTTGGGTTAAGAATGTTATACAGCCACTTTGTACGACGCAGGGCAACCTTGACCCGCTGTTACTGGTTTCAGGGGGTGTTGCACTAGAGAAAGCCGTTCATCACATTCTTGACCATTTAAAAGACGGTCCACACGTGTTTAATCTTGGACATGGCATTATTCCACAGACGCCACCAGAAAATGTGAAAATGGTTTCTGATATAATTTTAAACTACAGAAGATAAAAATGAGCAAAAAAACTGCGGTTATCATGTTTAACCTTGGCGGTCCGGATAATCTGGATGCTGTGAAGCCATTTTTGTTTAATTTATTTTATGATCCTGCAATAATTACTCTACCTAATCCGTTTAGATGGCTTATCGCTAAAAGTATTTCAGCCAAAAGAGCGCCAATAGCGCGTGAAATATATAAGAAAATAGGCAATAAATCACCGATTGTCGAAGAAACAGAAAAACAACGTTTGGCGTTGGAAACCACATTAAATAAATCATCATCAAATGATTATAAATGTTTTTTCTTTATGCGTTATTGGCATCCGTTAGCGCGTGATGTTGTTAATGAAGTCAAATCATATGAACCTGATGAAATAATATTACTTCCGCTTTATCCACAATATAGCGTGACGACCACTGGTACGGGCTTAATTGAGTGGAATAAATGGGCAAAAAAAAATAATTTAAATGCGCCTTACAGAGTTATTAAAGATTATCCGGATCATGATTTTTTTGTTGAAACAATTGCCAGCATGATTAAAGAAAAAACAAAAAATATTAATAATATTTCAGAGTATAGATTATTGCTTTCTGCCCACGGGCTTCCCAAAAAAACCATTGATTCTGGGGATCTTTATCAAAAACATGTTGAAATGACTTGTGCGGCATTGATGAAGAAATTTGATCATGAAAATATTGACCATGTGATTTGTTATCAAAGCAGGGTTGGGCCGATGGAATGGATTGGCCCATCAACAGATGCTGAGATTGAGCGGGCGGCATTTGATGGTAAAAATATTATTATGGTACCAGTAGCATTTGTATCTGAACATTCAGAAACACTAGTCGAGCTTGATATAGAATATAAAGAACTTGCGAAAAAACTGGCAATAAAAGACTATATTCGGATTGATACGGTTTCTGATAGACAATGTTTTATTGATGGGCTTTCGGAACTGGTATTGCAAAACAGGATATTAGATGATTGATTTATTAATTGAATTTTTTCAGCAATATTATTATTGGATTTTGTCGCTTCATATTATTTCAGTAATCAGCTGGATGGCGGGAATGTTTTATTTGCCACGCCTTTTTGTTTATCATACCCGATTGACCATTGGTTCAGATGCTTCAGAAATGTTCAAGGAAATGGAACGAAAACTGATGCGGGTAATTATTAATCCGGCAATGATGGCAACATGGGTTTTTGGTCTTGCGTTATCTTTTGGGCAGGATAGTTGGCATGCGGGGGGATGGTTTTATGTGAAATTTGCCGCAGTAATTATTCTATCGGGTTTTCATGGATATTTATCTAAATGGCGAAAGATATTTGAACGCGATGAAAATACCCAGCCAGAGAAATATTATCGCATGATGAATGAAATACCAACGGTATTGATGATGGTTATTGTTTTTATGGTTATTTTAAAGCCTCTTCAGGTTTAAAAAATCCTCTTTGCATATTAAAATAAATAGCGTATCATGCTAATATCTTACTACTGATTATATCGTCTGATATATATCTTCTTATTTAATCAATTTCTTGAATTTCTATAAAAAACATTCCCTAATTTTTAAACATCGTTTGGATATCTACTATGAATTTATTGGATCTTAAAAAGAAAGCACCGAAAGAGCTTTTGGATCTCGCTGAAGAAAATAACATTGAAAATGCTAGTAATATGCGCAAACAGGAGATGATGTTTGCCATTTTGAAAGCTTTAGCGGAGAAAAATGTTGAAATTTCA
>JAESUD010000198.1 GCA_016763335.1 Emcibacteraceae bacterium
ACATAATGCGCTGTCTTTTGTTGCCCCTTTACCGTTGGTAAAGCACATCGGTGAAGCGGCGTCACGGATATGAAGCGACCATACATTCGGTACAATATTGCGCCATGAAGCAATTTCAATTTTTATGCCTATTTCAGCGAGAATTGCTGTCATGTTTGCAATTGTTTCTTCTAGAGGAAGATCTTTACCAACAATCATTGTACTCGCGTCGCTACCCGCACCCTCAAACCCTATAAGCGTGGTATCTTTTTGCAGACTATCCACAGTTTCAATTTTAAAATCAGGGCCTTGCTGAACGACCTTTTTAACGGTACATCTATCAATTGACCTTAAAATACCTGCACATCACGATCAGAAATACTTTCGGGAAGCTCGACATCGATTTGAAAAATCTGCTTATATCTATTTTCTGGATCAATGATATTATTTTGTGAAAGTCTGATGTCCTCTGTCGGGATATTACGAGCCAGACAATATACCCGCACAAAATATGCCGCACATAACGCCGATGAAGCTAGGAAATAATCAAAAGGACTTGGTGCCGACCCATCGCCCTTGTAACGAATGGGTTGATCCGTGGTGACAGTAAAATCATCAAACTTTGCTTCAAGCCTGAGATTTTCCAAAAAATTTACGTTGATTTCCATACGTTTTCCATTTGATCATTCATTAGTTCTAATGGGAGACACTATTACCACCATGTTGTGTAAAGAGCTATAAGGATTAAGATAATAATTATCGACTGGATGTTAAAACTTCTACTGGTTGAAAAATCGACGTCTTTGATATTGACCGCCTGTGAATGGCTTTCTTGTTTTCCAAATAATGAAATAATAATTGCCAACACCAGACAAATAACAAACACCAAACCAACACGGTCAATGAACGGTAAGTCCGGTTTAAAATAATAAAAACCACACGAGAGAATAAACGAACTAATTGCGGCAACAATAGCACCATTGGCTGTTGCCCTGCTCCAAAATAGCCCCAAGATGAAGATCACAACAATACCGGGGGTGAAAAATCCGGTAAAATCCTGAATGAATTTAAAGCCTTGATCAAAGCTTGCCAGAAGTGGCTGAGCACAAACCATTGCAATAAGTAACGCAATCACACTAATGCTCCGACCAACGGCAACATAATGTGATTGGCTTTTATCGGCCCTATAGTGACTATAAATATCCATTGTGAATATTGTGGAAATACTATTAATCATCGATGACAATGAAGAAACTATGGCGGCAACTAAAGCGGCAAAAATCAATCCTTTTAGCCCGACCGGCATTAAATTCATCATCGTTGGATATGCTTGATCCGGTTTTTCTAGGTCGGGGGCCAGCATAATGGCGGCAATGCCCGGCAAAACAACAATGATAGGCATTAATAATTTTAGGAAGGCGGCAAAATTAATGCCTTTTTGGGCTTCTTCCAAGCTCTCGGCAGCAAGAGCACGTTGAATTATATATTGATTAAAACCCCAATAAGAAAAATTCATAACCCACATTCCGCCTATTAAAACGGAGATACCCGGCAGGTCTTTATAATACTTATTGTCTTCAGATAATATCATGTCAAATTTTTCAGGGAATTGCTCTGTCAGGATCATGGCACCTCGCCAAAAACCTTCTCCATTGCCAATAATATCTAACGTTAAGTAAGATAGGAACAGTCCGCCAAAAATCAATAAAACAACTTGGATAATATCGGTGAAGGCAACGGCTTTTAAACCGCCGTAAAGCGAATAAGAAAGAGCAAACACACCGAGAAAAATCATGCCGTATGTCATATCGATACCGGTAACCGTATTAATGGCTAGCGCGCCAAGCCAAAGAATAGATGTTAAATTTACAAATACATAAAGCGCGATCCAGAATGTTGCCATAACCATGCGCACACTATGATTATACCTTTGTTCAAGATATTGAGGCATGGTGTATATTTTTTGCTTTAGAAATATTGGCAGCATATATTTACCGACGATTACCAACGTTAAAGCAGCCATCCATTCATAAGATGCAATGCCAAGACCAATCAAATAGCCCGAGCCTGACATGCCAATAATTTGTTCCGCTGAAATATTAGCCGCAATCAAAGAGGCACCAATAGCCCACCACGGCAAAGACTTGCTGGCAAGGAAATAATCTTCGGTATTTTTAGTGTGCCCTGCTTTTTCCCTTGAAACCCACGCGGCCAATATTATCAAGCCGATGACATATATTACGAAGACAGCTATATCTATATTTGCAAGTTCCATTTACTTCCCTCAGAATTTTATTTTTTTAATTATCACCCAATATATTGCTCACTGCTATTGATCAATGCGACTCCCTTGTCACCGTAGCACTGCTTTTTCCCACAAGGAAATCAAGATCAGCCCCCTCATCTGCTTGCAAAACATGGTCAATATAAAGCTTATAATAACCGCGATTATATTTTGGCGCCGTTTCGGGCCCTGACCAATTGGCCTCTCGCTTCGCAAATTCGGCTTCAGATATAAGCACATCCAGTTTTCGCTCGGGTCCATTAAACCTTATAATATCGCCACTTTCAACAAAAGCCAAAGGCCCGGCAATTTCTGTTTCCGGACTAACATGAAGTATGACCGTACCAAATGCCGTACCGCTCATACGAGCATCGGAAATGCGGACCATATCCCGCACACCTTTTTTCAGTAACTTTTCCGGTATTGGCATATTTCCTACTTCCGGCATACCGGGATATCCTTTTGGACCGCAACCTTTAAGCACTAATATTGAATTTTCATCCACGTCTAAATCCGGATCATCTAATCTGGCTTTTAAATCTTCAATATTTTGAAAGACCACCGCTTTTCCCTCGTGAACTAACAGCGTTTCAGTTGCCGCGCTTGGCTTCATAATGGCACCCCTAGGGCAGAGATTGCCTTTTAAAACCCAAATTCCGGCATTTTCTTTTACCGGGTTATCCAGTGTCCTTACAACATCGTCATTATAACCTTCCGCTAAATCGATAATTTCACCGATGGTTTGGCCGGAAACCGTTGCCTGCTTTTTATCCATATATGTCTCTAATATTTTCATGACATAGGGAACACCACCGGCATAATGGAAGTCTTCCATTAGATATTTTCCTGATGGTTGCAAATCAACTAAAAGCGGGATGGTTTTTGTCAATTGATCAAACTCGTCTAATGATAAATCAATGCCCATCCTTCCGGCGATAGCTTGTAAATGAATAACGGCATTTGTCGAGCCACCAATTGCGGCAAGAACACGAATGGCATTTTCCATCGCCGGTTTAGTGAGATAAGAAGATAATTTTTTATCCTCTTTCACCAGCTCAACAATCCGGTTTCCCGTTAAATGAGACATGGTTTTTCGCCGCGCATCAACGGCGGGGATCGTACCGTTAAGGGGCATACTAAGGCCCATAGCTTCAACCAGACAAGCAAAAGTGGACGCACTACCCATTGTCATACAGGTGCCCGGGGTGCGTGACATGCCCGCCTCGGCGTTCATAAATTCCTGTGTCGTCATTTTCCCGGCGCGGACGTCTTCGCTGAATTTCCACACATCAGTTCCTGACCCAATATCAACACCACAATGTTTACCGTTAAGCATCGGACCCGATGATATAATCATCGTCGGCAAATCAACACTGGCAGCCCCCATTAACTGTGCCGGTGTTGTTTTATCGCGACCACCGAGAAGAACCACACCATCAATGGGGTTTCCCCTGATGCTTTCTTCCACATCCATCGATACCAAATTACGAAATAACATCGCCGTCGGTCGCATTTGCGTCTCGCCCGTTGACATAACGGGAAATTCAAGCGGCAAGCCGCCCGCTTCCCAGACACCGCGCTTCACATATTCAGCAATTTCACGCAAATGGGCATTACACGGGGTAAGTTCGGACCAGGTATTACAAATACCAATTACCGGACGGCCATCAAAAACATGATCTGGCAATCCTTCACTTTTCATCCAACTACGGTGAATGAATCCATCCTTATCATTTTTACCGTAGCTAACTGTACTTCGGCGTCGCTTCTCATTATCAGACAATTTTACGCATCTCCTAAAACATAAATATTCATTTATCATATAAATAGTATAATTTTTAGTCAAGAATATTTAGAACACTGTTTTAGAAGCATTGAATTGCTTTCAAAAGCAATCCACACAATGATAAATAAAGCAAATCAGCATATCTCACTTCATAATTACAAAGATATTTCCCTAATATATAAATATTTAAT
>JAESUD010000199.1 GCA_016763335.1 Emcibacteraceae bacterium
CAAAAGTAAACTGGAAGGTGCGGTTGTCGTATTTTCTTCTAAAAATGATGATGGATTTGAACTTAGTCCGGCGGCAAAAGAATTTGACGACAATACCGGTGGAGCCCTGATCAAAGCGGCAAATGCTAGCAAATTTAAAGGCAAGTTCGGCCAGATGGTCGAAATTCTTGTTCCTAGTGGAATTGCTGCAAACCGGGTGTTGCTTGTTGGTATTGGTGAAAAAGAAAAACTAAATGAAACACAGGCTGAAAAATTGGGCGGTAAAATCATCGTCAAATTAATGAATTCAGGTGATAAAAATATTACCGTTATTAGCCAAATGTTCGCGGCCCATGAAGCGTTTGGAATTCTTCTTCGTAAATACAGATTTGATAAATATTATACCACTGAGAAGAACGTCAAAAAAACAACTGTGGAAAAAATCACATTCATGGCCGGCGATGCCGCTAAAGAGAATGAACTGTTTGCAGAGCTTGAGAAAATAGCCGATGGCGTAATTCTGGCGCGTGACCTTGTTTCTGAACCCGGTAATGTGCTTTATCCGGAAAGTTACGCCGCACAAATCAAGCAACTTGAAACGCTTGGCCTTGAAGTTGAAATGCTAGATGAAGATACTATGGAAGAGCTGGGAATGGAATCGTTCCTTGGTGTTGGACAGGGTAGTTCCAGCGAAACAATAATGGTTATTATGAAATGGAACGGCTCAAAAAATAAAGATGAAGCACCCGTTGCCCTTGTTGGTAAAGGGGTGACGTTTGATACTGGCGGTATTTCACTTAAACCCGGCGCAGGCATGGAAGATATGAAATTTGACATGGGTGGTAGTGCTGCCGTTGTCGGCGCTATGATGGCAATTGCCGGACGAAAAGCCAAAGCGAATGTAATAGGTGTTGTCGGCCTGGTTGAAAATATGCCGTCTGGTACTGCACAGCGCCCCGGTGATGTGGTTAGTTCCATGTCCGGCCAAACGATCGAGGTTATCAATACAGACGCAGAAGGGCGTTTAGTACTCGCTGATTGTCTTTGGTATACGCAGGATAAATATAAGCCTAAATTTATGATTGATCTGGCCACCTTAACGGGTGCAATTATGGTTGCATTGGGGCAGGAGTATGCCGGGACTTTCTCGAATGATGATACTCTTTGTGAACAGTTATCTGCGGCCGGGAAAGCCGTGGATGAGCCGGTTTGGCGCATGCCGATTAGCGATGGTTATGATGAATTGATTAATTCAGACATTGCCGATATGAAAAATATGGGTGGCCGATATGCGGGTAGCATCACAGCGGCACAATTTATACAACGGTTTGTCAATGATACGCCGTGGGTTCATATTGATATTGCCGGTACCGCATGGAAACAAAAATCTTCTGATCTGGCTCATAAAGGCGCGACCGGATATGGTGTGCGTTTACTCGACCGTTTGATTAAGGACTATTACGAAGATTAATTTATGGAAATCAGCTTTTATCATTTAACCAAACAACCGCTTAATGTCGCTTTGCCAAAATTACTTGGCAAAGTGATTGAGGCTAAAATGAAGGCGGTGATAAAGGTTCCAAATAAAGCACAAATGGATGATGTTGATCAGACATTATGGACATTTGATAAGGCAAGTTTCCTTGCTCATGATACTGAGAAGAGCGATTTTAAAGAAGACCAGCCAATTTATATAACCACGAGCGAAGAAAACCCGAATAATGCCGAGGTTCTTGTTCTAACGGATGGTGTGGAACCGGGGTCGCTTGAAAGTTATAAACGCGTTCTTGAAATGTTTGACGGCAATAACCCTACTGCCGTTGAAAAAGCGCGTGAAAGGTGGACATCTTATAAAAATGATGGCCATGACCTTACATACTGGCAACAAACCGATACGGGCGGGTGGAATAAAAAAGCATAAATTGCTTACGTTTTTCCTATTGATTAAGCCTGTCTTCTAGTTCTAGCCACTTTTCTTCTGCCGTTTCTAGCTTTAGATCCAGTTCTTTTTTCTCGCGGGTGAATTGTTCTAATGCTCGTTTAGCACCGGGGTTGTTTTTTTCATAAAGTTTTGGATTGCCTAGGGCTTTGGTATATTTAGCAATCTCTTTGGTTAGAAAATCAACCCGTCTTTCGGCTTCGCGGAGTTTGTCTCTAATTTGACTTTTTTCGCCGCCGGATATTTTTTTCTTGGGTTTTTTGTTGCTTTTAACCGGGGCGTTTTCTTTCTTTTCTGCTTTTTCTTTTTTCTTAACCGTTGTTTTATTGCCTAATACTTCTGCTTTATAATCATTAATGTCGCCGTCAAAATCTCTAACTGTGCCATTTCCAACAACCATTATTTTGTCAACGCAGGCTTCCACGAGGTAACTATCATGGCTGATGATGATCACGGCGCCTTCATATTCATTGATGGCATGGATTAATGACTGACGACTATCCATGTCTAAATGGTTTGTCGGTTCGTCGAGGATAATCATCTGTGGTGCTTTAAAGCTCATGAGCGCAAACAAAAGCCGCGCTTTTTCACCGCCTGAAAGCGTTGATATCTTATTGGCTGCTTTATCAACCCCAAAACCAAAGCCACCGAGCCGGGCACGTACTTGTGTTTCTGTTGCGCCCTTCATCAATGTTGCAAGATGGCTAAGTGGTGTGCCGTCCCGATCTAGTTCATCCTGTTGATGCTGGGCAAAATAGCCAATAGACAGCTTTCTTGACCGTTTAATCTGCCCGTCCATCGGTTGAAGTCGGTCAGATAATAGTTTTGCAAAGGTGGATTTACCATTACCATTTTGACCAAGTAAGGCAATTCTGTCTTCCATATCAATACGCATATTAAGATTACGAAGTATTGGTTTATTTGCTTCATAACCGACGCTTAGATTTTCAATGGAAATAAGCGGCGGTGCCAGTTCTTGCGGATTGGGGAAATTAAATTGCACGGTTTGTTCTTCGGCCATTGTGGCGAGGGGTTCCATGCGTTCCAGCATTTTAATGCGGCTTTGTGCCTGTTTGGCTTTGCTGGCTGTATAACGAAACCGTTCAATATATTTTTCAATATGGGCCCGCTCTAATGATTGTTTTTTAATGGCTGCGCGCTGCAATGTTTTTTGCTCGCGGTAGGTTTTTTCAAATTTATCGAAATTGCCACCATAAAAAGTAAGGCCACGATTTTCCAAATGAACAATAGCACTGGCCGCCTGATTTAACAGATCACGGTCATGGCTGATGATTAAAATGGTGTAAGGATAGTTTTTAATGAAGTTTTCAAGCCACAACACGCCTTCAAGGTCGAGATAGTTTGTTGGTTCATCGAGCAGTAATAAATCAGGTTGGGTGAATAATGTACAGGCGAGGGCAACCCGCATACGCCACCCACCGGAAAATTCACTACATGATCTGCGTTGTTCTGTGTCATTAAACCCAAGACCGGACAAAATGCTGGCGGCGCGGGCTTCGGCTTCGTAGGCGCCTATATCCTGTAATCTTTCATGAATTGCGGCTATGCGGTCCGGGTCTTCACTGGTTTCCGCTTCGCGGTGCAGGGCAACGAGTTCTTTATGTGAGGAGAGTACCGTTTCAAGCAATGTTTCGGGACCACCGGGTGCTTCTTGGGCAACTTGGTCAACTTTTGCTGATTTGCGAATGCGGATTTGTCCGTCGTCGCTTTCGAGCTCGCCAAGGATAAGTTTATAAAGCGTGGTTTTGCCGGAGCCATTGCGTCCGACGATGCCAATTTTATGGCCGGCGGGGATTGTGACACTGGCATTTTCAAGCAATAACTTGCCAGCAATGCGATATGAGAGACCTGATATTTGTAACATGAGCCAATAACAATAATTTAAAAAATGGGTTGTATCAGTTTTACGCAAAAGATCAATGGCAAATAATCATTGTAGTTTAATGAAATAACCACTATAAGGCGCGCCAACAGATTAGTAACTCATATATCAAGGAAGAAACATGGCTTTACAACGCACATTTTCAATCATCAAACCTGATGCAACAAGACGCAATCTTACAGGTGCTGTTATTAAAAAACTTGAAGATGGCGGGCTTCGCATCATTGCTTCAAAACGTATTCAATTAACGCGTGAAAAAGCAGAAGGTTTCTATGCCGTTCACTCTGAACGTCCATTTTTCGGTGAACTCGTTGACTTTATGATTTCCGAGCCGGTTGTTGTTCAGGTGCTTGAAGGTGAAAACGCTGTAGCACGTAACCGCGAAATCATGGGCGCTACAAACCCGGAAGAAGCCGACGCAGGTACAATCCGTAAAGAATTCGCCATCGATATTGGTGAAAATTCTGTACATGGTTCAGATAGCTTAGAAAACGCAAAAATCGAAATCGAATATTTCTTTAACGATGCAGAAGTTGTTGGTTAATATTGCTATTTAATTTTAGCAGGATTTAATTAATTGAGCCGTCCCAAATCTGGGGCGGCTTTTTTTATGCTTTGATATGGATAATAAATATTATTCTGGGATTGGGTTTATGATTCTTTGGTCAGCATAATCAGCATCACGAATTCTTACACCGTTACCCACTACCCGTACTCTTCCCTCGGCTACTAACTTTAACGCTTCTGGGTAGATGA
>JAESUD010000020.1 GCA_016763335.1 Emcibacteraceae bacterium
AAGGAAGGTGATATTACGCTTCACAGGTTTAGCCCAACTGGGTTTTATTCGTCTGCGGTTCGTAATAATTTACTTCGCGCTCTTGAAGGACGTACTGCACGACAAGTAGATTTTCGCCGTAAAGCAGGCGTCGATGAGGCCTTTAATACGGAAGTCATGGTTGGTAAAAAACGTTACTTTGTCAAAGAAGATGATAGAGCAAGTGTTCTTAGCTGGATAGATCAAGGTTTTGATACATCCATGAGAACACCAGACGATAGTCTGATCCTTGTTTCAAGTGAAGAAGCGGCTGAAATTCGGCTGGATCAAAAAAATTGCATGGGTTGTTTAAGCCAGTGTAAGTTTTCAAACTGGTCGCAAAACCCGGATACGAATTATTCAACTGGGCGTGGCGCTGACCCGCGTAGTTTCTGCATACAAAAAGCATTAATGAATATTGCTCACGGCGAATCGCTTGAAGATAATCTAATGTTTGCAGGGCATTCGGCCTTTAACTTTGCTTCCGATCCATTTTATAGCAATGGATTTGTACCGACCGTTAAAGAGCTTATGGACAGAATAGTCGCCGGCGACTAACCAAGGCCACTGCTTGATAATTCACCATATAGAGTGTATCATATATCCTGTATTTGAATATAGTGAGAGTTATGTATGACCAGACCCTATTCTAAAGCATTGAGATGCCTTCAGGATGTTAACCTGAGGCCTACCAAGCAGCGACTTGCACTTGCAAAACTTCTGTTTGATGGCGATGACCGTCATGTCACAGCAGAAGCATTGCATAAGGAAGCTAGTAATTTAGGGACTAAAGTTTCTTTGGCGACAATTTATAATACTCTTCATCAATTCACCGAAGCAAATCTTCTGAAAGAAGTCATTGTTGATAGCAACCGTACATATTTTGATACAAACGTAAGCGACCATCACCATATTTATTATAAAGATGAAGAAATGCTCCACGATATTTCTGCGGATGATGTGGTGATATCGGCACTTCCGGACGTGCCAGCTGGCAAAAGAATTAGTGCCGTTAATGTTGTTATCCATATGGAAAATAGCAACGCTTAATCAAAGATTTCCTCATCAAGCGCACCCCATATATTTTCGCTTTTGATCCATCCTATAAAGCCACCAATTTCCATCTCACACCAATTATTGCGGCACTGTAATACCTTGCCAAGAACGTCTTGTTCCGCGGTTAATGTTACTTTAGTAGTTTCATCTGGTGATTTTACCAAATTTTGTGATCCGTTAATAATGATAGCACGGCGGTTAAGCGAAAGGAGTGCCCGGGAAATCCAACCGGTCGAGCCATCAACATCTATAATTTTAAACCAGTTACCATATTCAGCAATGACCTTGAGTGGATAGGCCTGCTTTTGATATATCCAGTCAATGGGATATTCAAGGCCGGGCCCTGTGCGCATATTTGTAATATCATCATCAAGCGACATAAACCTTGGCAGTGGGTAACCGGAAGCCCCCATTGTTGTTTGGGAATATGTTGATAATACGCAAGCGTTGAGCAAGATAATAAATAACAGTGATTTTTGTAAAATTTTCATGAATTAACTATATGTAATTTTATGAAGGCATCGTCAAGAAAGCTTTTTCATTGTCATAATATTTTATGCTCAATATAATGGCTCAAAATAATATAACCGAGAATATAAATATGAAACCTTTAATCATTGTCACCCGCAAGCTTCCCGAACAAATTGAAAAAAGAATGAAAGAACTGTTTAATGTTCGCCTTAATAATGATGATCATATTTTTTCACAAGAAGAGCTTAAAAGTGCTGTTGGCGAGGCTTCAATATTAGTGCCGACAGTGACCGATAAAATTGATGCGGATATTTTGACAAACGCGGGGCCGGCGTTGAAGTTGATTGCCAATTATGGTGTCGGGGTTGACCATATTGATTTAAAATCAGCTAGAAACAAAATGATAACGGTGACAAATACGCCGGGAGTTCTTACCGAAGATACCGCTGATATGACAATGGCATTGATGCTTGGTATCACCAGACGGATGAGCGAAGGGGAAAGAATGCTCAGAGCAGGCAAATGGCAAACCTGGTCACCGACGGGAATGCTCGGTATGCGGCTCAGTGGTAAAAAGGTGGGAATTATCGGCATGGGACGAATTGGGCAAGCGGTGGCTTTGCGGGCAAAGGCATTTGGTGTTGAAATACATTATCACAACCGCCAACAAATTAATTCACTGCTTGAAAAAGAACTGGATGCTACTTATTGGAAAAGCCTTGACCAGATGATTACGCAGATGGATGTTGTTTCGCTCAATTGTCCTTCAACAGCGGATACATTTCAAATTATGTCAAAACGGCGCCTTGGCTTGATGCAAAATCATGCCTACCTGATTAATACGGCTCGCGGTGACGTGGTGGAAGAAGATGCGTTGATTGAGCTGCTCGAAGCGGGGTCAATTGCTGGGGCCGGGCTTGATGTTTATGAAAATGAACCCAATGTTAATCCGCGTTTATTTGCGTTGGAAAATGTCTTGATCGCTCCCCATATGGGTTCTGCGACCGAAGAAGCACGTCAGGCCATGGGTGAAAAAGTATTGATTAATGTCAAAACATTTATTGATGGTCATAGCCCGCGTGACCGAGTACTCGGCGAAGGGCTTTAACCATTACAATATTTGCAGCCGGGGTCTTTAGGAAGCTTTATGGTCCGACTAGTAGCGCTTAAGGCATCATAAATCAGCAATTTTCCAGCAAGGCTATCCCCGAGATCAAGTAATTCCTTTAAGACTTCAACTGCTTGCATAGAGCCCACCACACCGGCGATAGCACCGAGGATGCCCGCTTCAGCACAGCTTAACACCCCGCGAGGATGATCGGGCACCAGACAGCGGTAACAAGGTTTATCGGGAGCATATCCTTTGAAGGTGGCAAGTTGGCCGTCAAATTGGCTTAATGCGCCTGAAATGAGCGGTTTTTTATGTTTCAGACACATATCATTGACCAAAAAGCGGGTGGTGAAATTGTCACAGCCGTCGGCGATAATATCGTATGAACTTATAATCTCTTCAGCATTTTTTTCCGTCAGGCGTTCTTGATAAGGGATGACATTAATATCTGGATTAAGGGCCTTGATGGTTTTTAAGGCGCTTGATGTTTTGTCTTGGCCAACGGCATCCGTCATGTGAATGGTTTGACGTTGCAGGTTGCTTAGATCAACAATGTCATCATCAATGATACCAATGGTGCCTATACCGGCAGCGGCGAGATACATAAGCAGTGGGCTACCAAGGCCGCCAGCACCAATGACAAGAACCTTTGCCTTCATCAGTTTTTGTTGCCCGTGCCCCCCTACTTCTTTGAGGATTATATGGCGCGCATAACGTTCTAACTGCTCATCATTCAGGGCCATCTTCATCCTCTAAAGTTTCGTAGGATATATCGTCCGGGCTAAGGGCATCATCCGGGGAAGCAATAATATATGTCGCGCCGGGGGTAACGGTAAAATCTTCCGGTTTTGTAATTTCTTTGTCATTACAGAAAACGCTAAATTCTTCAAAACCCATTGAGCGGGCCTCCGCGATTATTCGTTCAATTGTCAGCTCGCTAGTGGGAATGATGCTTTCGGTTCCGGCGATAATAAGGGTTACATTATCCATTATGATGCTGTCCCGGTTGAGCCAAAACCACCAGCACCGCGTGCCGTTTCATCAAGGTTCTCACATTTGTTCCAGCTGATTTGTGTGACCGGGGCGATGATCATCTGGGCGATGCGCATGCCTCTGGTAATGATGAAATCCTCATCGCCGTGATTGATCAAAATAACTTTAACTTCGCCGCGATAATCTGCATCAATTGTGCCGGGTGAATTAAGCACGGTTACACCGTTTTTCCAGGCGAGACCGGAACGGGGACGAACCTGCGCTTCGAACCCTTCAGCAAGAGCCATGGCAAAACCGGTTGGGACAAGAAGTCTGTTACCGGTTTTAAGAATAAGTTCTTCATTTTCACCAATTGCTGCCATCAAATCCATGCCGGCACTATTTACTGTTTCATATTCCGGTAGTTTCAAACCTCCGCCGTGGGGCAAAATTTGGACATTTACAATTGTCATTCTTGTTCCTTAAAAAAGTCTTTTATTTTTTGGGCCAGCTTTTGGGCCACATCAATTTTGTTCATAACTGGCCAGCTATCGGTACCGTCAGAATTTATCAGATGGACCTGGTTATCGTCGCCGCCCATCACATCACCGGATATATCATTGGCCATGATCCAATCACAGCCTTTTTTAACAAGTTTGCTAGCGGCAAATTCCGTCACATTTTCTGTTTCTGCAGCAAAGCCGATAACCAAAGAGGGGCGTTGTGTTTCATGGTTTGATATAGTTTTTAAAATATCGGGATTTTCAGAGAAATTAAGCTCAGGAATTTTACCATTCTGCTTCTTAATTTTCTGTTTTGGTGGTGCCTTAACATACCAGTCGGCTACGGCAGCTACGCAAATAACGGCATCAGCAGGCAGTGTTTTTTCGGTTTCGCGCATCATATCACGGGCGGAAATCACATTGATTAATTTAACGCCTGCGGGCCTATCCAGATTAGTTGGTCCTGAAATAAGTGTGACATCGGCCCCTTGCTGCCGTAGTGCAGTTGCAATAGCGTATCCTTGTTTGCCGGATGAATGGTTGGCAATATAACGAACGGGGTCAATGGCTTCTTGTGTTGGGCCGGCGGTAATAGTAATTTTTTTACCTTTAAGAACGCCGTTTGTTTTACTTAAAAAAAAAGCCTCAATATTTGAAATAATATCACTGACTTCGGCGAGCCTTCCGGTGCCAACCTCGCCGCAGGCAAGCTCACCGTCAGCGGGTGGGATGACAAGCACGCCTCGCTTTTTTAACACGGATAAATTATGCTGGGTTGCGGCGTGGCCCCACATTTGGCTGTTCATGGTCGGGGCGATCATCACCGGTTTATTGGTGGCCAGCAAGGTTGTCGTTGCCAGATTATCAGCAATGCCCGTGGCCATTTTTGCCATAAGGTCGGCGGTTGCCGGAGCCACGAGAATCAGGTCATTTTCACGGGATAATCTGATATGGCCCATTTCTGCTTCATCGGTCAGGGAAAAAAGCTCTTGATAAACTTTATTTTCTGTAAGGCTGCTAACGGATAACGGGGTGACAAACTGTTCGCCGCCTTTGGTGAGGATGGCTTGAATTTCTGCGCCGCGCTCTTTTAGGCGGCGGATAAGATCAAGGCACTT
>JAESUD010000200.1 GCA_016763335.1 Emcibacteraceae bacterium
AGCCACAGCAAAACTCGCCGCTGTACCCGAGGCCGTGCCGCCGCTTGAGCCAGCAGGAACACGGTCAAGGTCATAAGCATTGGCCGTGGTGCCAAATGATGAACTCTTTGTTTGGCGCGGACTAAACGCCCATTCGGCCATATTGGTTTTTGCAATTACAATGGCGTCCGCTTCACGGAGCCTGCGAACCATAAACGCATCATCCGGCGGAAAACTGTTTTTCAGGGCAATCGACCCACCCGTGGTTGGCAGATCGTGAGTATCATAATTATCTTTAATAAGCATAGGCGCGCAGTAAAGCGAGCCAAGGGTTTCGCCGGTTTTCAAGGCCAGATCAATTTCGTCAGCTCTGGCGAGCGCGTTTTTATTTATTACCGTAATGGCGTTTAGCTTGGTGTCCTGATCAAAGCTATTAATGCGGTCAAGATAGCCGGACACAATTTGCCGACAAGTCATATCACCTGATTTTAAGGCGACATGAATATCATCAATGGTTGCTTCAACAAAACGAAAGTTCTGTGCATTTGAAATCCCCACACTAAAAATAAAAAACACAAAGGTCACAAAAGACTTGATCAACATATATTCCCTACAAATATTTTTTAAGTATGCTAACTCAATTATTTAAATTGAGGAAGTCCTATTTTATGATCTATTGCCTTTATTAAACTTAATAAAAAACACAGTGGAATTTGACAAAGGTAAAATAGGCATTGTCATAGGGATACTAGTTGAAGCAGATCAACCATTCAGATTTATAGGCTTAAAATTTTAAGAACTATCTATTCATTCAATATTTAAGAGATATCCTGAGTAATATCCGCATCAATCAGAAGCGTTGCACCACCTGCGGTATATGTGCTGTAGGTATCAGTATCAATTAGCTGATCCGCACCCTGAACCCAACCTTCACCAGCGGATTCAACAGAATCTCCGGTATCCCCAAGGATAGTCAAAATGTTATTGTTATCGGTGAATTGAAGAACTTCTGCCGCGGTCAATACAACGGTATTATCTCCGGAACCAGTAATATCTACATTTTCTACAGGAGGATTATCGATATTACCCAATCTACTAAAATCAAATATCATATCCTGTCCAACAAATACCACTGTGTTGTGGTCCGGATCCTCGTTGGTTCCGTTAATAGTTATTGTAATATCAGACCTGTTACTCTCATTTCTTCGACCGTCATGATATGAACCCACGTCATAAAATAATGTGTGTTCGACAGATTCACCGTCAGCTAAGTGATCGAAGTTTCCTTCTGTCGTTAGCTTAAAATATTCATTAAATGACAGGTCACCAAGAATGGAAGGATAACTTAGGCTACCCACTGCAAAATCGTGACCTTCGGCATCGTAATCATTGGCAAAAGCATCAAAAATGAGAATATCATTTGAATCGATAGAAACGGAATTGTCATTGGTCACTGGAGCATCATTTTCGCCGTAGAGTGTCAATGTCAGTGTACCTTCATCGCTTTGAGCGCCATCAGAAACAGTATAAGTTATTGTCACGTCAGCTGTTTCGTTTGTGTCTAGATAGTCAAAATCTGTTCCGGGATCAAAGTTTATTTCATTACCCACGATTGATGCCGTACCCTGACTGGCACCGACCACCACGTTCGTTAGCGTCAGCGCATCACCATCTGCATCAACATCGTTAGCAAGAACATCAATTGTTAATTGAAGATTTTCTTCACTAACTATCGCATCGTCGGCCGCAACTGGTGCTGAGTTTGTCACAGCGTCGTCATCCACTATTATCAATTGACCAGTGCTATCGCCAATTGAAGCATTTGTTGGATTTGATAGTGTGGCAATTAAGATTTCGTCGGCTTCTTCGGTTGCATCATCGATCCAGACGCTGGAAAAGGTTTTTCCTGTGTCGCCAGGATTGAATGTGAGCGTCCCACTGCTTCCGTCTGGGGCTAAATATTCTACCGTGATTACATTATCGGATTGTGCCGAAAGTGACACAGTGAATTGCGCTGTTTGGTCAGCTTCATTTACAGCGATATCATTAATCGAAATTACTGGAGGTTCATCGTTATCCAGGATCGTGAGTAGCCCTGTATTGTCGGCGATGGTCGCGTTCACCGGGTTAAGAAGCGTAATCGGGATGATCTCATCATTCTCATCAATGTAGTCATCGTCCCACGTTAATTGTATGGATTTGACAGTTGTACCTGCCTGGAACGTAACTGTCCCATCGCCAAGTGGACTTGTATAGTCCACGGTTACGGTGTCATCGTAAGCTTGAGAGAGTGTGACAACAACATAATCGTAACCAGTTGCTTCTGATCGTACCGTGTCACCAATTGTGATCGATGGAAACGGCAGGTCGTCGTCAATTATCGTCAGTTGACCAGTAGGGTCGCCGATCTCCAGGCCAAGACTGGGATTACTAAGGCTCGCAAATGCAATCTCAGTCGGTTCGTCGATATTGTCATCTGTCCAAACGGTTTGAAATGTCTTTTCTGTTTCTCCGGGATTGAATGTGAGGGTTCCGGTAGAACCGTCTGGCGCTGCATAGTCTACAGTTAATACTACGTTACTTACTTGGTTCAGCGAAACTGTAAATGTTGCAAATTGGACATCTTCGACCGCAGCAGCATTGCCTATTGCGACGATAGTCGCTGGTTCATCATTAACGATTGTCAATTGGCCTGTATTATCAAGTAGAGTAGCATTTGTTGGATTTGACAATGTTGCAAAGCTAATTTCATCTTCTTCAAAGATGTCATCATCCACCCACGTGGTTTCGAATGTTTGAACTTTCACGTTCGGATTAAATGTTAAAGTGCCGCTCGAGCCATCTGGTGAAACGTAATCAACGGTGACAGTATCGCTAATACTATAGGAGAGGGTTACGATGAATGTGGCTGTCCCATCGGCTTCGTTTACCGCTACATCGTTAATTGTTAAACTTGGCGTAGGTTCAATTCTATTTGCAGTGAAATCAACATCTTCCTCAACTAATAAAGTTGCGTCACCGGATGTGTAGCTGCGGTAGGTTACTGTATTTATGACTTGGTCATCGCCACGGGTCCATGTATCGTCGCTGGTGAGCAGATCATTGCCGTTCCCGCCAACCCGCAGGGTATTGTTTGCGTCAGTGATCGCGATAATATGTGCGGCATCGATATCGAGCGTGACACCGACCGCGCCTAAGAAAATTTCTTCGATATCAGTAATTTTAGTGACGTCAAAACTATCAAAATCGAGGATGGTACCGTCGCTGGTTAAGATAATTACGTCATTCCCGCTACCGCCACTTATTTTTTTAAATGAAAGATGGCCCACGCCGAAAACATCATCGCCAGTGCCTCCAGCAAGACGGTCTGATCCACCAGTACCAGTGGTAAGATAGTCATCGCCTTCACCGCCATTTAGATAGTCTGTGAAAGAACCGCCTGTTAATAAATCATTGCCTGCGCCGCCATCAATGACACCAAATACCTGACCACCTGTATTGTTGAAAGAGTCGGCTGAATCATTTAATTCAACATTACCAAATATATTGCCGGTATTTATAATATCATCTGTGAAAATAGAGGTTTCGATATCACCATGTATTTCGCCGCTATTATTCATATACAAACTATAAGAAGAAAAGATTGCTGTTTCGCCTGATATGTAGCCTGTATTGGTGACGAAGCCACCAGAAAGACTTAGATTAATCGCGACGGAGTCAAGTGCGTCATTATTGTCTACGGCAATAATATTGCCTGAGTTAACGATGGTTGCGGTGCCTTCCGAATTCAAAATGCCGAATGCGGAAATATTACCTTCTGCGTATATTGTACCCGTATTAAGCACATCAATATCACCTATAAACATGGCACCATTAGCATTTCCGCCAACAGAAAAAATCGTGCCGCTGTTGATCAGTTCCGGTGACCTGACGCCACTGGCAATATCCTCGCTTGTCCATCTGGTTACGCTGCTGATAAGTCCATTATTTAGGACTTGACCGGTCTGGATCACATATACAGCAGTAGAATTGTCTGAGTATCCGTCGGAATCAATATATCCGTTATTGGTTATGGTCCCCACATTGTCCACAAATATTGGGGTAACCCACCCTGAGCCATAGCCTTCCATATGCCCATTATTGACAAAGGTTGATGTGACGCTGTCAGAGTAAAAAAATCTGTCTGAACCACCCAGAAGGAAAATATTATCATGGGGAATGGTATAATTGCTACCAAAGTCACCGCCTTGTGTAATATTGACAACGTCACCATTTAAAGTGTCGGTGATTTCAATGGTGGTTGCGTTTCCATAATTAACTCCGTCGTTTGAAAAAGATAGGATCAGGGTGGGATTGTCGCCTTGATCCAAAAATTCAATTCGCCAGTTTAATAGATCAGTATATGTAAATTCTGTTACCGGCACGCCATCTCTGGTAATCGTCCCATCATCAATATCTTCAACTCTGATGTAAATAGAACCATCGGGACTATCAACATCACTGATCAACATTTGTTCGCCATAATAATTTAGTAAGGTGTCGCCTATGATAAATGCGGCATCGTGGGTCATTGTCAAACCACCAATCGCAACGGATCCCCAACCAGTAGGCAAGTCATCGACAGCGTCAACTCTAACATTAAGTGTTCCCTCAGCAGTATTTCCATCATTGTTGGCTACGGTGTAGGAAAGAGAGAGCCAGCCGTTAAAATCTTGTCCCGGCGTAACTGTGACTGTGCCAAGACCATGATTGATTGAAACACTGCCATTGTCTTCTGACGCAGTTAAAAGTTCAACATTTATCACTGTAAGGCCGCCTGGCGTTGCAGAAGTGTCGTTAGCTAGCAAGTCATCAAACGAGATGACTATTGGTGTATCTTCCTCAGTGGAAAAATTATCAGTACCATTTCTAATAATGACAATCTCGACAGTATCATCGAGCGCCTGTTGTACGTCGGCATTGCCATCTATGTCGATCTCTCCTCCACCCTTGATTTCAGAGAGGCCAAGATTATTGATATCATCAGCATTATCAATTTCAAGAGTGACTTCGTCAGCGACTTCAATAGAATCGACATTATTTATTTTGTCGGCAATATTACCAAGATTAACGATTGTTTCTGCGCCACTACCATTAATTTCAACTGATACATCGGCACTATTTTGCGTGCTTATGCTGCCAATTTCAGAAAAATCCGAGGCATCATCAACGATAAAAGTAACATTTCCTTCCACATTTAAACTTCCTACGTCCGTCAGGTTAAGTGTGCTCAGATCAATGATATAAGTATCGCCTGGCGGCACTTCGATATTAATTGTTGAGGTGCCATCACCATCGACCGTGGAAAAGAGCGCCATTTGGTCTGCCGACAGCGTTACATCGGAACTGACAATCAACACCGTGACATTACTGAGTGTAACACCCGTCAGATCAACGGTTCCGTATATATAAAGTGTATTTGTCCCGCTTCCGCCATTGATAACTTCGCCTGCCACCACTTCGCTTACTGTGCGGCCATTTAGGTCGGCTAACGTGATTAGATCAGACAGATTTTGTCCTGACCCCGCCGGGTTGGTAATATCAGCATTATTATATTGCCCGGCAGTGGTCGTGCCCACCACGATAATCGCATCATTACCCGCACCACCGTTAATAGTATCACGTCC
>JAESUD010000201.1 GCA_016763335.1 Emcibacteraceae bacterium
ATCATTGGTTTCTTAAGCTTAAATTTCAGTGATTCACCGCCTTTTGGTGATCTTGGGAATATTACGGCTGCGGGTGTTGCTGGGGCATGGTTTTATTCAATTTTGCTTTTACCTGTATTGATGTCACTTTTACCTGTACGGGTAAAAGAAAGCAAAACTGTTGGGAAAAATTACCTAGATAATCTTGCTGATTTCGTTATTGAGAAACGTACCATGGTCCTTACAGGGATGACTGCTCTGGTCATTGGCTTAGCCATCATGGCGCCGCAAAATGTTATCAATGATCAATTTATTCAATATTTTGACAAGAGTGTAGAGTTTCGCGCAGATAGTGATTTTGCCGCAGAAAATTTAAGTGGCATGTATCAACTTCAATGGTCAATCCCTGCTCGTGAAGCCGGCGGTATTAGTGATCCTGAATATTTAAAGAATATCGATGATTTTGCTAACTGGCTCCGTGTTCAGAATGGCGTTGAAAATGTGCAGACTGTTTCTGATGTGTTTCTTCGTCTGAATAAAAATATGCATGGCGACGACCCTGCTATGTACGTGCTTCCCGAAGACCGTAACATGGCCGCGCAATTCTTGCTGCTTTATGAAATGAGCTTGCCTTACGGGCTTGATTTGAACAATCAGATCAATGTGGATAAATCTGCTGTGCGGATGGTTGCCACCACTGAAAACTATACGACCAATGATTTAAGAGATCTTGATATTAAAGCGACAGAATGGTTAGGAACAAAATTTAATGATGAAGGTTTGGAAGCATCCGGCCCCGTTATGATGTTCACATTCATTACGAAACGTAATACGGAAAGTATGTTAATTGGTACGACAATGGCTCTTGTCCTAATCTCAATATGTCTGTTAATTGCACTGCGTAGCTTCAAACTGGGCGCTTTGAGTTTAGTTCCTAATTTAGTGCCAATGATTATGACGTTTGGTATTTGGGCCGTGTTTGTCGGACAAATGGACTTGGCTGCAACGATTGTTGCCGCAACGAGCCTTGGTATTGTCGTGGATGCAACAGTTCATTTCCTAAGTAAGTATCAACGTGCACAACGTGAAAAAGGATTTAATGCTGAACAATCAGTTCGTTATGCATTCGCAAATGTCGGTGTTGCATTGATGGCAACGTCAGCTATTCTTATTGCTGGTTTTGTGGTTCTTAATTGGTCTACATTCCGACTTAATGCAAGTATGGGTCAAATGACGGCGATTGCTATTGCAGCAGCTTTATTGGCGGACTTCTTATTATTGCCCGCTTTGTTGCTGACCATCGACAAACATAAAAATAAAAATTCAACTAAAGATGTTCTTACTGAACAACCTGCGGAGTAATAAATATGTTAAATATATCTAAAAAAACTACGTCTAAATTCTTGATGGGGGCGCTTGCATCCATCACGTTAATGACAAATGCGGTTATGGCGCAAACCCCTCAAGAAATAGGGCTTCAAATCGCCATTGATACTGATAAAGCGGATCCGGGCTGGGGCGATAGCACCGTTAATCTTAAAGTGATTATGTCTAACGCGCAGGGTCAACAAAGCATACGTGAAATGCGTCTGCGGAATTTAGAAGTCATCGGTGAAGGCCTTGGTGATAAAAGCCTTTCGATATTTGATAAACCACGTGATGTTAAAGGCACGGCGTTCTTATCACATACAAAAGTGTTAGAATCGGATGACCAATGGTTGCTCTTGCCGGCGTTAGGAAGGGTCAAACGTATTTCTTCAGCAAATAAATCAGGGCCATTCATGGGCAGTGAATTTGCTTATGAAGATATTCTTAGTCCGGAAATCGCCAAATATACATATACTTATTTGCGTGATGAAGCGTGCGACGAATATGAATGTTTTGTTATTGAGAGAATTCCAGTTTATGAAAACTCAGGATATACGAAACAAATCGTCTGGATTGATAAAGCGGAACATCGCTATATTAAAATAGATTTTTATGACCGTAAAGAGTCGCATATCAAAACGCTTTCATATAGTGGTTATAACCAATATATGGAAAAATATTGGCGTGCTGATAAATTCGAAATGGTCAATCACCAAGGTGGTAAAAGTACTATTCTGGAATATGATAACTATGAATTTGACACGGGTCTTACTGATAAAGATTTCACATCTAATCGTTTGAAAAGCATAAGATGATCAAAAATAAATATCTTATTGTCCTGCCAAAAATTCTATTGGCGGCAGTAAGCATCAATATGTTTTCTTTAAATGTGCAAGCCGGGGAATGGGATTTCTCCGGCTCGGTCACAGGTGATGTACGGCTATTTCCGTACTCCCCTGCATTTGTCGGGCAAAAGAAAATGACAGTGTCACCGTCTGTTGCTGTTGAGGCTGAAATTGTTTATGAATGGAACAATTACCAAGACCGCTTTACATTTGTTCCTTTTGCGCGCTTCGACGCCCATGATGACAATAGAACCCATTACGATATTAGAGAGGCTAGCTGGTTGCATTTTGGCGAAGGTTGGGACTTAACCGTTGGCATCGATAAAGTATATTGGGGTGTCACTGAAAGTCGCCACTTGGTCAATATTATCAATCAGGACGACGCGGTTGAAGATTTGGACGGGGAAGATAAATTAGGCCAGCCGATGGTAAACCTTAATCTGGAAAAGGATTACGGTACATTCAGCTTATTTGTATTGCCCGGGTTTCGCGAAAGAGAATTTTTAGAGCATGACCGTAGGTTAAGCGGTCCTTTTCGTATTGATGGTGATTTAGCAACCTTTGAAGCAGATAGTGGCAATCACAATGTCGATTTTGCCGCGCGTTGGCAACATATAATCGGAGACTGGGAAATCGGCCTGTCCCATTTTCACGGCACAAGTCGTGAAGCCAGATTATTACAAAGGACTGTTAATAACGAAGCTATATTTACGCCCCACTATGATCAAATCGATCAAACGGCAGTAGATGTGCAATATATAACGGGTGCTACCCTCTTGAAATTTGAGGCTATGAGCCGTAGTGGTCAAGGGGATCGGTTCGCTGCATTTGTCGCCGGATTTGAGCATACACTTTACGGTGTGATAAATGGCAGAGCAGATCTGGGTATATTGGTTGAATATTTATATGATGACCGTGACCCGCTATTGGCACCAATTACAACGGCTGATAATGATATTTTTGCAGGCTTTAGATTGGCCCTTAATGATACGCAGGATACCAGCTTCTTAATTGGTGGTGTTGTTGACCATGAAAATGGTTCAAGCTTTATCTCCATTGAGGCGGAACGTCGTCTTGGAAGCGATTGGAAAATTGAACTTGAAGGTCGTTTTTTCGTAAATGTAGATCAGACAGACCCTTCTATTTTCTTTGCGCAAGATGATTTTATAAACTTGCGCCTTGCCAGATATTTTTAGAATATAGGTCAAAGTGAAAGTGTTGAAGGAATTTGAGATAAGAAAATAGTAAATGACTGTAAATTTCATGTTACCGATTGTCCTAGCGTACCGGGTACGGTAAACAGGGTGGTTCAAGGTGTGAGCATACATCTTTAAAACATGAGAATTAAATATGTATATTGGTGTTGATGGCGGCGGAACGAAAACAGCTTTTGTTTTATTAAATAATCAGGGCGAAATACTCGCCCGCCATCAAGGGCAAAGCTGTTCTTACCTTACGGTGGGAATTGACCAGGTTCGTAGCATGCTGGAAAATGGTATCGAGATATTATTGAATAATGGCAACGCAAATATTTCAGACATAAAATATGCGTTTTTTGGCATTCCCTGTTACGGTGAAGATCAAAATATGCTGGAAACGTTGAACCAATTACCATCATCCATTTTTGACCGGGATAAATATAGTTGTGACAATGATACTGTTTGCGGCTGGGCGGGGTCACTGGCCGGCCAAGACGGTATAAATATTATTTCTGGTACTGGGTCGATTAGTTATGGTGAAAATAACGGTAAATCAGCCCGCTGCGGTGGTTGGGGGGAAATATTTGGTGACGAAGGTTCTGGTCATTGGATCGCCCGTGAAGGGCTTAATATTTATACGAAAATGAGTGATGGTCGTTTAAAAATGGGCCTATTGCATCAAATGATAAAACAGAAACTCGCGTTATCATATGACTTGGATTTGCCCGGTCTTATCCTTGATGAATGGAAGGGCAGCCGCCGAAAAATAGCGGCTCTCTCAACCGTGGTATTTGATGCTGCGCATGCTGGTGATGAAGAAGCAATAAATATACTCGAACGTGCTGGTTACGAGCTTGCACAAATTGTCGAGGCAACAAGACAAAAAATTGGCTTTGATGAAAATACCACTGTGAAGCTTTCTTATTCTGGCGGTGTTTTTAATGCGGGTAAGTTAATATTGGACCCGTTTAAAAAGGCATTAAAATCAGATTATACTCTTTTAGAGCCGCGTTTTTCGCCTGTTATTGGGGCGGCTCTATATGCGGCAAAACTTGATGGTGCTGGTATGATCAAGCGTTGATCTGTGTGTTTATGTCATGTGGTGATAAGCTGAACCAAGAAAAAAACCTTTGATTTATGAAACCTTCTTAAAACGTTTCCTGTTTTAATAGCGCCTCTTTTTCTTCGTACCGTATTGCGGCAGGAACAGATATTTTAATGGCGATATAGACAGCAATAAGACCACCTGATAACTTTCCGATTAAAATCGGTAAAATCAATGTGGGTTGGAAATTTGCGGTAAAGGCAAGATGATCACCGATCACGGCCTGCGCGCAAACCCCAAGGGCGACACAAATGACTTTGTCTCTTGCATTCATATCTTTAAACAGGTGATAAACCGCAATAATATTAGCAAATACGAATATAAAGCCGATGGCGCCAGTGTCTGATAATTTTAACTTGGCGGCGAGGGCATGCATTGGTCTCTTACAATAAGTTTGGAAAAAATAACAAATCGGGAATGTTCCGGCAAGCATAATGCCTATATATCCTGCGATTTCGATTGCGCGAAATAATTCATCCTCATCAGCAAATAATGGATCAAATCCCCAGATGCCAAACACAAGGGTAAAGACCCCTGTAAAATATTCAACGATGGAAAAAGCAAGAACCATTTTTATAAAGGCATCCATGATTTTACCAAAGATCAAAAAACCTTTTACCATGGCATTTGGTGCAAACTTCAAACCTGCAGCCAGTAAGAAGCAGAATACAAATAGGGGAGCCAACAATTGCATCATACCGATAAAATCGAGGGTAATATAATGAAGGGCTTCGGAATTGGTTGAAATAATATCTCTGACCGGCAGGTTATTCATAGTGGTGATAAGAAGGGCGATCATGACACCAAACGGGATACTGATAAGGCCTGCCATAGCACCGAGTGCGAGATATTTATGTTCTTTTGGTGGGAGCATCGTTAGGCCGACGGGGATTAAATAAACAATTGTTGCTCCTGATGTATAACCGACAAGAGAAGCGGTAATCCATATGTCGCGGTTCTCAGTCAACGCATCAGCGAGCTGATAACCGCCCATATCAACGGCAATTATCGAAAGTGCCGCAATGGATGCGTCAGACCCTAATGCTTCAAACATTGGCCCGATGGCGAATGATATGCCTTGTGAGAGAAACGGAATAGCCGCCATGATACCGGCCTGAGCCAGAAACACCGGACCGATTGCATGAATGCCACCAACGAATTCTTTCCCGAGCTGACTTTCAGGTTTTATGACAGATGCCGCCGCCCCGACAACCACCCCTACCATTATGAGATAGATAACAAGATTACCTAATAAAACCATTGCAACACCCTTTTTAAATTTTTATTATTCATTCTCTTAAGCCGCGTGAACGGGATATGATATCTTTATATTTATCCAAAACTTTTTTTCTGTTTATATCTCTTGGATAGGTGATTTCGATATTTTGGACCATGTTAATTTCTTCACTATTTCCTAATCCTTTTCTGGCCAGCATAGCTGTACCATAGGCGGTGATTTCTTTATTTACAGGCGCTTTTATGACTTTGCCTGATATATCCGCTAAAAATTGTTTGAAATAAACATTGGCAGAAAGTCCGCCGTCAACATATATGCTTTCACCAAGCGGCGATATAAATTCCATTGCCTCAATAACTTCCACCGTTCTTACGGCAATCCCTTCGAGTAGTGATTGAAGCATATCTTTGCGACTTGTTTCCAGTGATAAGCCAGCCCAAAGTCCGGCGGCTGTACGGTCCCAGTAAGGGCAGCCTAGGCCTGATAAGGCGGGTATAAATGTTAAGCCGCGTGATACGGCGGACTGTTTTGAAAAATTATCAAGTTCATCATAATCGTTGAATAATCCGATAGTCCTTGCCCAGTTCACCGCTGATCCTGCATTGTAAACACCGCCGTCCAGGCCAAAAACAGGTTCTTCACCCGGAAATTTCCAGCAAAGTGTCGGTAATAACCCCGTGTCGCGGACATCAAATATTTCATTTCCCGTTAGCGACTGGATGAATGCACCGGTTCCTAGGGTTACTTTTGCATCGCCTTTATTTGTGCAGCCATGACCGTATATGCCGGCAAACTGGTCTACAAGCGACGCGGTTATAGGTATAGAATTTCCGTCTTGCTTCACTGTGCCGAATAGGCCAATTGTATCTTTTATTTTAGGCAAGCAGTTTAGAGGGACACCGAAAATTTCACAAAGTTCCGCGTCCCATTCAAGTGTGTGAATGTTAAAAAGGGATGTTCTTGATGCCGAGTTATAATCGGTATAAAAATTGCCGCATAGTCGGTCGAGGAAAAAGCTATCCATTGTGCCCATCCGGAGGTTGCCTTTACCGGCGAGCTCTTTGGCACCTTTAACGTTTTGTATAATCCATCCCATTTTACTGGCTGAAAAATAAGGATCTAACGGCAAGCCTGTCTTTGCTTTGACAATTGCTTCAGAACCGTTTTGTTTTAATTTCTGAAGCTCATCTTCTGTCCGCATATCCTGCCAAATAATAGCATTATAGATTGGCTCGCCGCTCTGCGCGTTCCACGCGATAATGCTTTCGCCTTGATGACAGATGCCAATTGCGTCAACTGGGCCGAAACTACTGATACATTTTTTAATATTTTCCAGTATTTCTTCGGGATCATGTTCAACCCAGCCATTATTTGGCAAAATTTGTTTATGTTCTATCTTCAGCATAGAATGATCAGGGCAAAGATTGCCACTTTCATCAAAGACCATGGCTCTGGTGCTCGTCGTCCCTTGATCGATCGCCGCATAGCGGTGTTTTATCATGTGTGAGCCTCCCTCAGGCTGAACGGCACTATCATTCTTTAAAATAAAATTTCAAAATTTTTGTGCCTTCTTTCAAGTCTAACGACGATAATGGTATCAGAATACGGCGTTCCGGTATAACTGACATATTTTTTTGCCAGATTATCCCGTGATCATCTTCGATAATCATTTTGCCTTTAACGGCACGGGTAACTCGCAATTGTAGTTTATTAAATCCGCCGCTCTGGCCGGGTATTATTCTTTGTGGCACGACGAGTTTAATCGGGGCTTCGCATTTACAGAAAATTTCTGGTTCATTGGTGGGTAAGTTATTTTCTAAATCATCGGCGATCAAGGCACCGACTGTGCGGCCTTCGCGGTAACTCCACCCTGCGGTTTCAACGGGCCTTAAAATATTTCCTGCGGCGAAATATGCCGGATCAGAACAACGGGCAAACTGATCAATTTCCAATCCACCACTGGCGGGGTCAATTTTAAGATGTGATAGCCGTGCAAGACTGACTTCGGGTGTAAAATTTCCGGTAAATATAACACCATCACAGTCGATCATCCGGCTTTCCCCGTTATGAGTGACATTAACACCTTCAACCTTTGATGTGCCCACTATCGTTTCTAATTCCGTATTAAAATATATGGGTACATGTTTAAATGAAGCGATGAGTTCGCAGGGGTGGCGGGCAGTTATTCTGTTATTTTTTTCAATCATTGCTACTGGTTTAATGCCACCTTTAAAGGCGGTCATAATGGCAGAAAAAGAAACGAGCTCAGTCCCCACAATTACGGGTCTTTTAAAAGGGATCAGTCCCTTTAAATAAATCATCGATTGTAGCGCACCTGTGGTGGTAATCCCTTGCGGGCGTGTTCCCGTCACAAGTCTTGCAGAACGGGGCTTTTCGCGAACTCCTGTTGCGATTAATACCCGTTTTGCTGCAATGTTAATCATGCCGTTCGGTGTGGCTACTTCCAGTTCTCCGTGGGGTAAAATACAGGTAACCGAATGACGGGTTAATATTTTTGCACCTGCATTTGTCGCCTGTTCAACCAAACGCGCGGCATATTTTGGCCCGGTCAAAACTCTATAAAATTCACGCATACCAAAGGGGGGATGGCCGCAGTGGCGCGGTATGCCACCGGCTTCACTCTCGCGTTCCAAAATAATTATGCTTTTAATGCCTCGCTTGCGCAGCTCGGTCGCAGCGGCAAGTCCGGCGGGGCCTGCGCCGATGATTGCCACATCTACTTGAAGATGATTATCACTCATTGTCATCACCATTTCTCGCAATGGATAGATCATGTGAAAGTCGGTTTTTGGTTAATTCGGCGAGACGAGCAGAACAATAAAATGCCTGACAACTTCCCATGGTCGCGCGGGTTCGCCGCTTTAAACCTGATAAATCATGTGCTGGAATAACAGATGAAAGTGCGTTATCTATTTCTCGTTTTGTTACCATTTCGCAGTGGCAGACTATTTCGCCATATCCCGGTTGTGTCCAATCTCTTGGCGCATGTTCTGCTAAATTAGGCATTTTGGGCGTTTTAATGTTTTCTGGTGGGGTGTGGGGCTTTGTCATTTTTGAATATTGCGCGAAAATATGTGACGCGAGCCCGAGTGATGAGGTTAAACCGGTTGAGCGAATGGCGCCTGCCGTGATCCAGTTTTTTTCTTGATACTCAAAAACACGATATTCTTTACATTCGGATGCGGGACGAAGTCCGGCGTAAGTTGCGGTTACTGGCATGTTTTTTAAATCAGGCACCATATTTTCTGCAGCAATTTTTAAATTTTCAAGTTCATTTTGGGTAACACTGGTATTTGATCTGTCGTCTTGTTCTTCTGCCGTTGGTCCGAGAAGTAAATTTCCAAAAATGGTGCGGGTAAGCACTATTCCTTTTGTACGTTCTGTTGGTACAGGAAGGATGATGGCATTAAGCAAGGCTGAGGCAGATTTATCATATACAATGAATTGTCCCTTGCGGGGTTTGATCAAAAATTCCGATTTTCCTAATAAAGACTGGTCTAAATAATCACCGTAAAGGCCCGCGCAGTTAATGATAAATTTTGTATGAATACTTTCTTGTGTGCTGCTTTTTAATTGCCAGGTATCACCATCAAACTGCCCGCCGGCAACATCATAACCAAACCGGACTGCTGCCCCGTTTAAAACCGCCTGTGTTAAATATCCGAGCGGCGATGACCATGGATCAATCACATACTCCCCCGGCACCGCGACAGCCCCTAAAGCCGTATTGGAAAGATGAGGTTCGCTTTTAAGCAATGCTTCCCTGTCAATCAAATGAACATTAGTTACATTATTTTGATGTGCGTGCTTTTCAATGTCCGGTAGACGCGCCAATTGTTCTTCGGTCCAGGCGACGACATAAGCACTGGTTTTAAGGATAGGAAGATTGAAATTTCTGAAAATTTCGAGATATTCTTTATAGCCTGCTTGAACACACTGAAGCTCCAGCGAACCAGCTGGAGCATCAAAACCAGTGTGTAAAATTGCGCTGTTGGCTTTACTGGCACCGCTTAAAATATCCACACCTTTTTCAAGCAGGATGACCTTGGCACCTTCAAGAACAAACCTACGGGCAATTGCACAGCCGACAACACCGCCGCCAACAATCGCGACATCGTATATTTCTCGTTCTTTAGCTCCTGAACGGCTGCTATCAATACCAGTTTCAGAACTCATAGTAGCGCCTAAAAATTATCATTCATGCAGGCTAAAGCCCGTTCATAGGTATGTCAACATATTGCATATTTCCTAATTATATTAAAATATATATTCTTGAATGTATAAATGTTATAAATTAACAAAAGGGAGAGGGTTTTATTAAATGCGTGTGATATCAAAGGTTTTGACGGTTTTCATCGTTGTTTTTAGTGTTTTAATTTCCAGTTTGGCCCAAGCGGCAAATTGCAGCAATGCTCCGGATCTTTTAGAAGATATTCTAAAAAGAGGAAAAATACGCATCGGCTGGATTAACTCCAAACCATTTCAGTTCCGAAATGAAAAAGGCCAGCTTGAAGGCGCGTTTGTTAATGCGGGGAACATGCTCGGCGAAGAATTGTTGAAAGTGGAAGTTGAATGGGTGGAGGCAAAATGGGATACGTTTATTGCCGGATTGCAAGCGGGAAAATATGACATTGTGATCTCGAATGTTGCCCGGCGCCCAAACAGAACGGTTTCAGCATGGTTTACCAAACCCGTTGTTATCGGTTTACAAACATTCTTAGTGCGTAAAGACCGTGGCATCACACAATTATCCGATATCGACCAGCCGGGAAATACCGTTGTTGTACGTCTCGGAAGTGCGGCCCATATTACATATACTGAAAATGATCCTGATTTTTTCAGGAACGTAAATATAAGATCTCTTGCCCCGCCAGCAATGCCTGAGCAGGAAGTGGCCAGCGGACGCGCTATTGCCATGGGTGCGGGGTCGTCTGAAACCCACCAGATTGCACGGGCAAACCCTGACTGGGCCGAAGTCGTTGTGTTGCCAGAAACACCAAGATCTGTTGGTGCGGGTTTCGTGCTGCCACAGTGTCAGCATAACTTGCTTCATTACATGAATACCTTTGTTGATACGATTATTGAGTCAAAATTCATGACCAGACAGGCAAAAATTTATCCTGACCTCGTACTTGATTCAATCGTGGCGCCAACGCAGTTAATCGGCGATTTGCCAAAATAAACACATAAGAAATCATCAGGCTATAAAGCGGTATAAATATGAATTCCGAATTTCGGTATGATATTGTGTGGAACAATATGTCTTTGTTACTTGAAGGCGTTCAGACGACAATTATATTATCACTTTTAACCATGGTTCTCGGTACCATCATCGGGTTATTCGTTGCAATAGTTCGCTTGCGTGTCAGAAAAGCTTTTGCCATTCCGCTTGTCATCTATGTTGAAGTATTCAGAGGAACACCGGGATTAATTCAGATCGTCTGGATATATTACTGTCTGCCGATCATGACAGGATTGCAGCTTGATGCCATTACGTCTGTGGTCATTGCCATGGCACTGAATGTTGGTTCTTATCTTTCCGAAGTTTTCCGTGCCGGCATTCAAGCCGTCAATAAAGGGCATATAGAAGCCGCCACAGCATTGGGATTTCATCCGGGGCAAATTACACGGCGTGTGGTTGTGCCGCAAGCGGCGTACCGTATGATTCCGGCAATCGGCAATGTTTTCGTTTCTGCGATTAAGCTTTCATCGCTTTGTTCCGTTCTTGGGATGGCAGAATTAATGTATCAGGGGCAAATCATCATCGCTAATTTCTTTAGACCGATCGAAGTCTTTACCGTAGTGGCGATAATTTATTTGATGATGGCCTATACAACGTCATTATTCATGATATACCTCGAATGGAAATTTGCTTGGGTTAAGCGCGAGAAAAATTCATTCTGGCAAAAATTTAAAAATATCAGCAGCTCTGCTTTTAGCCTTAAACCGCAAGGGGATATTTAATAATGTCTTCTGAAAATAATATTATTCCCGCTGTGCAAATTACCGACTTGAAAAAATCATTTGGTTCTTTAGAAGTTTTGAAATCAATCAACCTTACCGTTTCACCCGGCGAGGTTATCTGTGTGCTTGGCACATCGGGTTCGGGTAAATCAACATTGCTACGCTGTATCAACCAATTAACGGTGCAGGATAGTGGCGATATATTTATACATGGTCATCCGATCGGGTTTGTGCAGGATGCGAAGGGTAAATTAAAAAAAGCGGGTCAGGCCGCTTTGGCACGACAAAGAAGTCATATTGGGTATGTGTTTCAAAATTTTAATCTTTGGCCGCACCGAACGGCTCTGGGTAATGTCGCTGATGCGTTGATGGTTGTGAAAAAAATGACCAAGAATAAAGCCTATGAGATTGCACTGGAAAGATTGACAGAGGTCGGGTTGGCCGATTGGCAGAATGATTACCCTGATACATTGTCAGGCGGGCAACAGCAGCGTGTGGCCATTGCAAGAATGCTGGCGATGGAGCCGGATATAATGTTGTTTGATGAACCAACGTCGGCACTTGACCCTGAGCGGGTCGGTGAAGTGATCGATGTTATGCGTGCGCTTGCGGCGAAAGGCTACACCATGATCATTGCCACTCACGAATTAAATTTCGCCCGTGATACGGCGGACAGAGTGATTTTTATTGATGAAGGCATTATTGCTGAGGAGGCACCTGCAAAAGAATTTTTTGCGGTACCTAAAACTGAACGGCTAAAAGCGTTTCTCAAACGGATGAGTGGATAATAATGGATCAAAATAAACCGCCCGAATATGCGCTGGCAAAATATGCCTGCGATCTTTCATTTGACGATATTGATGCGAACGACCAACAACATATTTCCCATATGATTTTTGATGTGGTTGGTATTTCTATTGGTGCCTATATCAAGGGCCATAAATCGGGTCTAATCAACGAAGACATGGTGCTGGAAAGATATTCATCGCCCACTGGCTGTCAGTTATGGTCGGGACGGGGAAAGGTTCCTGCCGATCAGGCAGCATCATGTAATGGGACATGGGCAGAAATATTGGATTTTCAGGATGTGGTTGTTGACCCGCGTAATAATGGTCATCTCGGCGTTACGGTTATTCCGTCGGCTATTGCGGTGGCGGAGCGTGAGGGAAAAAGCGGTGCAGATCTCATTACGGCGGTTGCCGCCGGACTTGAGGTTGCCATAGCCGTGCTTAGGGCCGTTGGTCGTCTTCACCGAAGTGAAGGGCGAGGATTTCGCACAACGAGCATTGCTGGTCCGCTTGGCGCGGCTGTGGCCTGCGCAAAGTTGCTTGATCTTGATCAGGTGGGGATGCTGAATGCTATGGGCATTGCCGGGGCCTGTTCCCCCAATGGCTTAATGCCATCTTTATCAGCGGCCAATGGTTTGTTTGGTATGGATAAAGATTGGGTGAACGGTATGGCGGCGCAGCTGGGTGTCAATTCTGCTGATCTGGCCAAACGCGGTATGACGGGTAGCCACGCCGTCGTGAGCGGTGAAATGGGAATAGTGGCGAGCCA
>JAESUD010000202.1 GCA_016763335.1 Emcibacteraceae bacterium
ACGCCTTGTGTATCTCACAGCCTGCACTGTCTAATCAGATCAAACAGTTGGAAGATGAACTCGGCACTAAGTTATTTAACCGAGTGGGCTACGATCATAAGCGCCTGTGATGGCGGCGTATCCGTGCCTGAGATGACAGAAAACCTTGACCTAAAAGCGCTTAATAAAATGCAACTTGATTTGGTTGGGGATATTGCCGACACCATTATTCCTGATACAGCCACACCGGGCGCTAAGGCGGTAAATGTTCATTATTTAGTTGATGAACTGGCGGCAAACTGGATGACAGCGGATGAACGGTCTGGATTTTTAAGCGACCTTACAGCACTGGATGAGGGCATAAAAAAACAACATGGTAAAAGCTTTTCTGAACTTGATCTTGCAGCGCGTGGTGCGGTGCTTGATCAGCTTGGCGTAGAAATGAAGGCAGCGGGGCAAGGGAGAAGCGGCCTTGGTGATATAACAAATTCAGATGATAATAACGGCAGAAAACATATCTACCGCGCGTTACGCGAGCTAATTATTTTTGGTTATTATACTTCCGAAGTGGGTGCAAGCGAAGAGCTGGCCTATGATGCGATACCGGGTGAATATCATGGCTGTATCCCCTTTGCCGATGTTGGTAAAGCTTGGTCAATATAGGGGGGTATTATGGCAGAAGAATTTGATGCAATCGTTGTTGGTTCCGGAATATCCGGTGGATGGGCCGCAAAAGAATTTACTGAAAAGGGCTTGAAAACATTACTTCTTGACCGTGGGCGTCAGGTGACGCATCGGGAAGATTACCCGACAGAAGGCGTGCCGCCGTGGGAACTTCCCAATAATGGCCGTGTGTCGAAAGAAGAACTTAATAAAGATTATGAAATTCAGAAGCTGGCCTTTTTGCAGGAAAGTAATAAACATTTCTTTGTGAAAGACAGTGAACATGGTTACGAGCAGCCGGATGATAAAATGTTTACCTGGATCAGGGGTTATCAGCTTGGTGGACGTTCGTTGGTTTGGGGTAAACAATGCTATCGCTGGAGCGAGATGGATTTTAATTCCAATAAAAGTGACGGAAACGGCGTCGATTGGCCCATCCGTTATGATGATATTTCGTCCTGGTATGATTATGTTGAAAAATTTGCCGGAATTTCAGGATCAATGGAAGGTATCGAAACTTTGCCGGATGGTGTTTTTCAGCCGCCCATGGAAATGTCTTGTGTTGAACAGGAAATGAAAAAGCGCTTTGATGAAATTTATGACGACCGCCATTTTATCATTGGTCGTTGTGCTCACCTTACGGAACCAACCGAGGAACAAATAAGTCTTGGTCGCGGCGCTTGCCAATATCGCAATGAATGCCAAAAAGGCTGTTCATTCGGGGCGTATTTTTCTAGCCAGTCCGCAACCCTTCCTGCGGCTGAGCGCACAGGAAACCTGACAACGATAACGGATGCAATCGGCCATAGCGTGGTTTATGATGCAAATAGCGGCAAAGCGACCGGCGTGCGTGTTATTGATGCGAAAACCAAAGAGGTCAAAATATATACAGGGAAAGTTATTTTCCTTTGTGCCTCAACCATTGGCTCAACCCAAATAATGCTTAATTCCGTGTCGAAGACTTTTCAAAACGGCATGGCAAATGGTAGCGGTGCTTTAGGTCATTATCTGATGGATCATATATATCAGGCGGGCGCGAGCGGCCGTATGCCGGGCTATGAAGATACCTATGAATATGGTCGTCGTCCAAACGAAATATATATTCCACGTTTTCGTAATTTAAACGGTGATAAGCAGGAAAATTTCGTGCGCGGTCATGGTTATCAAGGCAGCGCACACCGCGTTAGCTGGAGCCGGGGTAATGATGAAACCGGTTATGGTGTTGATTTCAAGAATGAACTTCAAAAGCCGGGCGCTTGGTATTTCAGAATGACCGGATTTGGTGAAATGCTGCCAAGATATGAAAACCATATCAGCGTCGATCATAATGACCTTGACCAGTGGGGCGTGCCAAAACTCCATATTGATTGCGCCTTTAGTGAAAATGAGCTTAACCTGCAAAAAGATATTGCTGCTGAGGGTGAAAAAATGCTTAAGGCGATGGGTTTAGAGGATGTGACGTCATGGGTCGGTGACGCTATGCCGGGATTGTGTATTCATGAAATGGGAACGGCGCGAATGGGGCGTGATCCCGCGACGAGCATTCTTAATTCGCATAATCAAGCCCATGAGGTTTCAAATTTATTTATCACCGATGGATCGTGTATGACATCAACGGCCAATCAAAACCCGTCACTGACATATATGGCATTAACGGCGCGGGCGGTTGATTATGCGGTTACACAAATGAAAGCTGGTACACTATAAGGCGCGTTTTATTTTAGCGCCTTATAGGTTCTAATGCTAAAAAATGTTATGTCAGGTCATTCTCAAAAAATGTTGGGTTTCTGCCGCCAATAACAATGTCAAATTTATAGCCACAGTCAAATTCATCGCCCTCAATATCATATTGCTTGCCGATATTCTGTTCGAAATTATCGCCCATCAAAATACGCATCGGGTCTCTATCATTATGAGGGTCATTTTTGAAATACATTTGGGTAATCAGGCGTGATGAACCACCACGGATCGAGAAGTGAATGTGCTTTGGACGCCAGCGACTGATATCCGGTAAGGCGAGATATTGGCCCGGTCGTACGGTCCAAAATTCATAATTGCCGTCATCATCGCTGATCATACGGCCAGTGCCGAGGAAGTTTGGGTCAAGCTGTAACCCTGAAAAATCTTCGATATGGGTATAGCGACCATATTTATTGGCATTCCATACTTCAATCATGGAATTTTTAATCGGCCTGCCATATTGATCGGTTATTTTTCCGGTTATTTTAATATAATCGCCGTCTGCTTGTGGTCTGCCCGGGGTCAGTCTGGTCATGTCAGCTTCTGAGCCAAGAACACTGAAGTCATAAGGGGCGTATGGAACAAAAGAGGCTCTTGCCGCTTCGGGTATCAGATGAAGCGGATGGCGAGGTGTTCTTTTTTCCGAAGTAAGATCAGTGGGCCCGATCTGAAGGGTGCGTCCATATTTTGTCATGGTCAATCCTAACTTAAAAGGTCATCAAAGAACGGCGTTTCATTTTCGCCGGACATGTTGATTTCAATATTATAAATGGTGGTTCCGTCGTCTGCTCTGGTCATAGCTTTTAACAAAAGTCTTTTACGCATTTCTTTGGGAATGGAAAGCAAAAGAGGATCAGTTTCATTGCTTTCTTCCCCGTCAAAAAATAACTGCGTGACCAGACGCATAATACCGTCCGAGAAAATAGTCAGTGTAATATTTGGTGCTCTTGGCATATCAAGGTCATTATTAACACCGGGTTTTATGGTGGTAAGTTTGAAATTTCCGTCCATAGTGCGGTGGCGGGCATATCCAGTAAACCATGGGTCAATTTTATCGTTATTTTCCTCGTCCGGTGAACGGTATATACCATGCTCATTGGCTTGCCAAAATTCAAGCAGGCATCCATGGGCAAGTGAGCCGTTTTTATCTTTTATGCATCCTTTGATAATGATTTTCTCGCCCGTCGCTTTATGGACGATACCGCTATGGATTTTAATCATGTTCATATTATCATTATCACATAGTGAAATGGGATAATATGGCCCGAGCGTGTCTTCATTGGTTAATTTTAGTTGGTTGATTTTTCTATCGGAATGTGGCATCCCTAGTCCTTAAGTTTTGTATATAAAACAATTTTAATGATAAAATGAGTGTCTAATGTCAGAAATTCTACATAAGAATCATGATCGGTATTTCGTTCCGGGGCTGGCCAGAGGGCTTGGTGTGCTTGAGATAATCGCGAAGGCTAACGAGCCACTTACCATTGCTGAGATCGGTAAAAAACTTGGCGTTTCCCGATCTTCTGCTTTTAGGATTACATATACGCTTAAACATTTGGGTTATCTTACGACGGATAAGGGGGATAAGCTTTATGGGCTTGGCCCGAGGGTCCTCGAACTTGGTTTTTCCTATCTTAACAGACAGGGTATTATTAAAATTGCCAAGCCGCATCTTGAAAAATTGCGTGATCAAACCGAGGTTTCCAGTCATCTTGTTATCCGTGATGGTAAAGAAGTTCTTTATCTGGATAACATTATATCCAAATCGTCTTTTGTTAGCAATATCTCTACGGGAGAAAGAAGACCTATTTATGCCAGTGTTCTTGGCTGGCTTCTTTTGAATGACATGAATGAAGATGAAATTCATGAACTTTTGCAAGGTGAAAACTTTACTAGCCTTACGGAACATACCCCGAAAAATACTGATGAACTGTTGATCCGGGTTAATGAAACAAAAGAACGGGGATATGTCGTATCGCGTGGTTTTGTTCAGCGCGGTGGGTCGACTATTAGCGCGCCGATTTTTGATGAAACGGGTAAAGTCGTTGCTGCCATTGATATTTCCGGTCCGGACAGCGGGTTTGATTTTGAAAAAATGGACAGCCTTTACGTTCCGGCGGTGGTGGACGCGGCGCATATTATCTCTAAAAGTCTGGGTTCCCGGGATTAACATCTTAAAGTCCAAGTATCTCTCTGGCGTCATTAGTGGATGCTATAGATCCACCAAGGTCATGTAAAATTCGCACGGCTTTTTCAACCAACTGGGCATTTCCTGTGCATAATTCGCCTTTTTTAATATATAGATTATCTTCCATACCGACCCGGACATGCCCGCCCATGACATAGGCCTGCGCAAGCATCGGATATTCCATTCTAGCAATGCCAAATGCCGCCCAGACAGAATTTTCCGGTAATTGTGATTTCATATACATCATGGTTTCTGAATTGGCAGGTGCACCAAAACGAACTCCCATAACCATTTGCACCATAACAGGTGTCTTAATCACACCTTCGGCGATAAAGTGATTAAGCAAATGAAGGTCACTGCTATTGAAAACTTCAATTTCCGGTTTTACCCCGGCGGCATAAATGCGTTCTGCCATAATCTTTAAATTTTCAGGGCTGTTAATCACAGCCGCTTGCCCTGACCACATGGTGTTAAGGTCGAGCGTGCATATTTCCGGTTTCAATTTTTCAACATGTGACACCCGCAGTTCTGGACGACATAAGGTTGAATTTTCAGCGGCAATTTTTGGGTTGTCTTTTGATGGTACAAAACGGCCACCTTCACCAGTGGTCAGGTTTATAATCACATCGGTGTTTTTTTCACGAATGCGGCTAAACATTTCATCATATAAGGCGAAGTCCATCGAGCCTTTACCAGTTTCAGGGTCGCGTACATGTAAATGAACGATTGACGCACCAGCCGATGCGGCCTCAAGCGCGGCATTCGCAATTTCCATTGGTGTGATTGGTAATCCTGGGTGCATATCCCGGCTGGTCAGGTTGCCTGTGACGGCGCATGTGATAATGGTTTTAGTCATGATATAACCTTATCTAATTGATTTTGAAGGCATTTTTTAGTGGTGCTAACGATAAACTCAAGTTCATCATCGCTAACGGCGTATGGTGGGGCGAGCAGGATATGATCACCGGATATGCCGTCAACACATCCTTGCGATGGATAACTGAGCATGCCATTTTCGAGAATATCCGATTTGATTTTTCCTGCAAGGTTAAGCTCAAACGGGAAGGGTTCTTTGGTTATTTTATCTTTAACTATTTCAAGCCCCCAGAATAACCCGCGTCCACGAATGTCACCAATGTTTGGATGATTTTCAAATTCAGCTCTTAGCATATTTTCCAGTTTTTTACCTTGAACATGAACGGAATCGAGCAGTTGATCTTCTTCAATAACTTTCAACACGGCAAGGGCGCCAGCGCAAGCAACAGCATGGCTCATATAAGTATGACCGTTCCAAAGGGTTCCACTGCCTTCTATAATGGCATTGATTATTTTTTCATTTGCCATGACGGAAGCGATGGGTTGATAACCGGCGCCTAACCCTTTGGCAATGGTGATAATGTCGGGGCAGGCATCTTCTGCTTCCATGGCAAATAAATATCCGGTTCTTCCCATGCCACACATCACTTCATCAGCAATGAAAAGTACGCCATATTGGTCACAAATTTCGCGAATTCTCTTGAAATAACCAGGGGCAGCAGGCTCGGCACCTAACGATGCGCCAGAGACCGGTTCTGCGAAAAAGGCCGCGACATTTTCCGCGCCTAACTCAAGAATTTTATCTTCTAGAGTATTTGCCATTCTAAGACCAAACTCAAGTTCACTTTCATCATTTTTTTATATCTGTATGCATAACATGCTGGTATATGGGCCACATCAATAAGAAGCGGTTCAAACGGTTTTTGCCTTTGTTTATGGCCACCTGTGGCAAGCGCGCCAAGGGTGTTGCCGTGGTATGATTTATCACGGGCTATGATTTTCCCGCGGGTATGATCACCGCGTTCCATATGATATTGTCTTGCTAGTTTTAAGGCGGCCTCAGTTGCTTCTGAACCGGAACCAAGGAACATGGCACGCCCATTGCCAAAACCATTGGGGGCATGTTCAATTAAATATGTTGCTAAATGTTCTGCTGCTTCATTGGTAAATACACCGGTATGGGCAAAGCTAACTTTATCAAGTTGCTTTTTAATGGCATCAATAACGC
>JAESUD010000203.1 GCA_016763335.1 Emcibacteraceae bacterium
GCTTCTTGAACACTAGAGCTGATTTCACGAGTTGCGGAACCCTGTTCTTCGACAGCAGCAGAAATTGAGGTAGAAATTTCACTCACCTGCTGCACCGTTATTTTAATAGTTTCAATAGCCTCTACAACACTTTTTGTTTGCGTCTGAATATTTTCAACTTGCGTTTTAATATCGACGGTCGCTGTTGCTGTTTGACCGGCAAGATTTTTCACTTCACTTGCCACAACAGCAAAGCCTTTACCGGCTTCACCGGCGCGCGCCGCTTCTATTGTCGCATTAAGTGCAAGAAGATTTGTTTGCGCTGCAATGTCGTTAATTAAACTTACAACATTACCAATTTCATTAGAAGCCTCTAACAAACCAGAAACAGTTTGAATTGTTTCTTCTGTTTTTTGCTCAGCTTCACCACTTATTGTTGATGCATGAATAACTTGTTTGCCAATTTCATCTATACTCGCAGAAAGTTCTTCTGTTGCAGCAGCAACAGTTTGTGAATTAGACGATGTTTGATCCGCGGCCGAAGCAATAGCACCAGATAAACTGATACTACGTTCCGCATTACTACTCATTGTTTTTGCATTATTCAAAAGTTGCATTGCTTCCTGATGAACGGATTCTACAGCTTCCTGAACGGCCTTTTCAACACTTGCCTGTTGTGTGATAACTTCCCAAGTTAACATTGGCCCTATATATCCACCAGCATCATCAGTGATAGCACTTATTTCCAAGGAAAGGATTTCCGGTCCAACATTAATTCTTGTGCTCCACGGTAATTTAGTTGGATCACTAAGTATTCTTCGTTGATGAGATGGATCTTTATGAAAGACATCAATACATGTACCAATCAATTCAGATGCTTTTATTGGAAGATATTGTTCAATACTGCTCAAGGTATTAATGCATGTTTTGTTGGCATAAGTAATGACAAAGGTTTCAGGGTCACACATCATAACATTAATAGGCATCTTATCGATCATCTGTGTAAGACGTTTTGTGTCCTCTTCAATTTTTACTTTTTCCGTGACAATAGACCAGCTTAGCGCAGCATATATATATTTGTTATTGTCATCAAAAATTGGATCAACCAAAAGTTCCAATAATTCTGGGCCAACCTTTATGACTGCTTTATGGGGAAGATTAGCAGCATTGGCTAGAATATTACGCTGATGAGATGGGTTTTTATGGAAGATATCAATACAACTGCCACAAGGTCATCTGCCTTAATAGGCAAAAATTCTTCAAGAGTTTTTAATGTTTCTATGCTCGTCTTATTTGCATATTTAATCACCAATGTATTAGGATCGCAAAGCATTACATTAATTGGTAAGCCTTCAATAACCCTTTGAAATTCATCCATCGAATTATTTTCGGTTTTATCGCTTATATCTACGTAATTTTCTTCATTACCACGTACCGCTCTAAGTTTGTTGAATAACATATTTGCCATCACCCTTTTAATTAGACTTGCCTTATTTAAGGTTGAACATAGAAAATATAGTTTAACAAAATGTTAAATACCTTTTAAATAAAATTTAATACTTAATAAGTTAAATTTATATTTGTTAATAATTACAGACGCTTAGTGATTGTTAAATAAAATATTAAATAAAAATTTTAAATAAAAATATGCCGGTTAAAATGCGTACAACCATTCTTATAAATATAAATTTTTGTTTTTTTTGTTGAAAAAATCATTTATTGTTTATGTTCCTAATTTATATTTAAGAACATTTATTCTGTAAATTAAAAGTTGAAATGGCACTATTTATGAGCAACATAATCACATTTGATCCCTCTTCACCCTTTCCACATCGAGATTGTTTTTTTCCTTTAAAAGGCATTTATCTCAACGCTGGCGTTCAGCATCCGGTTAGCCGCGGAAGTGCCGAAGCGGCATATGATTATATCAAATATAAAGGCTTCCATACCGATCATGATTATAATCCGATAGTCATGCGAAAAGAGGTGATTGGAAAATTTGCCAAATTGATAAATGCAGAACCAAATGAATTAACTTATGTCGGTAGTACAACTGCTGGTGAAAATTTAATCATCCAAGCGTTAGAGTTGATTAAAAATGGCGGTCAGGTGGTTACAGATGACCTTCATTATTTTGGTTCGTATCAAATCTACGGCGAACTTAAGAAACAAGGTATTGAAGTGATCACCATTCGCCATAAAAATGGCAACATTGATTATGCAGAATATGAAGCGGCAATTACTGACAAAACAACCCTTGTCGCGGTTTCCAGCGTATCAACATTTAACGGTCATCAGCATGATTTAAAAAGACTGTGCGACATTGCCCATAAACACGGAGCGCTGGTTTACGCAGACAGCATCCATCATATTGGCGCAACACCGTTTGATGTTAAAGACAGTGGTGTGGATTTTATATCCTGCGGCACCTTTAAATGGCTAATGGCAGATCAGGGACTTGGGTTTTTATATGTTCGCAGTGATGTGCTGCCCAAGTTAAACCGCCCCTGGTACGGCAAGCGTCAGGTAAGAAACCTTGTCACCCATGTTTTTCCCGGCGATCAGATAGCAAATGATGATCAGGTATATGAATATGATCTTGAAGAAAGCACAGAAGGATATTTTTCGGTATGGAGCGAACCGCGTATCGTTATTGCCCAATTAAATTATTCATTGAGTTATATTTTAGAAACAGGTGTTGAACGGATTACAGAGTACCGCCAACCAATGTTAAAGATTTTAAGGACCGAGATTGAGGCACTTGGCTTAAAATGCCAAACACCGCCGGATAGTATTACGCCATTACTCACTTTCGCTTGTAATAATGCAAATAAAAGACTTGCACCGTTACTCGACAAAGCTGGCATTAAATTGAGCATCTATAGAGATCATTTCAGACTAGCACTATCCGTTTATAATGATATGGATGATGCCAAAAGGTTGATAGATAGTTTAAAACAGCTTGATTAACCGTTATAGTTTTTGTACCAATCAAGAAAATCAGTTTCCACCATTGGTTTGCTGACAAGAAACCCTTGAAATTCATCACAATCATGGGATTTAATTATTTCAAATTGTTCCTCGGACTCAACCCCCATAGCCACCACGCGAAAATCCATACTTTTACCCAGCATGATAATCGATTTTAAAATGGCAGTGTTTTTTTCATCGGACGGCACATTATCAAGAAAATGGCGATCAATCTTTATTTCGTCAATTTTTAAGTCTTTAAGTACCGAAAGGCTCGAAAATCCGGAACCAAAACCATCAATGGAAATCTGATAACCATATGATTTAATTTCGCTCATTAATGCAGAAGCCAACGTAACATCATGAGTAATAATATTTTCACTGATTTCTAGAATAAGATCAAAAGATTCGTCCGCATTTTCGCGAGAAAGCTTATGAAGAGATGCAAGTAAGGACGCCCCATTTTTAAACTGAACATCAGAAATATTAATTGAAATTGGTAAATTAATACCCGCCTTTTTCCATCCATTGTTGATCGACTGAGCTTTTTCAAGAACCCAATCACCTATTTTAAGAATAAGGTCACTATTTTCAGCCACAGGAATAAATTCATCAGGGGATATAATATTATTTTCACTATCACGCATTCTCACCAGCGCTTCGACGCCACAAATCTTCCTGCTGTTTATGTCAATTTTCGGTTGCAGCATTAAAACAAAGCTCTCCTCGGCAAGCGTTGACAATATGGAGGTCTTCACGACTTCCTGCTGTTCTACTATTTTACCAATTTCTTCATTAAAATAATAATATGAATTATCGCCTCTGCTTGCAGCAATCTGCACTGCCGACCCGGCAAAACTCATAACTTCATCAATTTCTGTGGTATCAACGGGAAGTAATACAACACCAACCGCCGTCGACGGTGATATTTTTTTTCCCATTATTTCGCATTCTATAGTAAGATAATCCTGCACTTTTTTTAAGACGGTATGGATATCTTCTTGTTTATGAATGCTGTTTGCAACAATAACAAAACGGTCATTTTCAAATTGCACAGCCGTATCAAGGTCCCATAAACATTTTTTTATACGGGATGCCATCAATGATAGAAATTCATTAGTGCCTTCATCACCAATTCGGCTTTTAATATCATCCATATTATTTAATTGAATGAGTAACACACCGGCATTTGAAGTATTTCTAAGTACCTGTTTTAAGGTGTCATCAAGTAATGACCATAGATATGCCCGATCAGGTAGTCCGGTGACAGGGTCATATTGAATTGGTTCTTTCATAGTTTTTCCTGTTATTTTCTTACCAGTATATTTTCGTCATAATATGGTTAAATAAAGATTAATTTTCACCTAGTAATTGTTCGAACGTTTCATTGAGGATGGGGTATTTTTGCCATTCTTCATGATCAAAGTGCCACCATTCATTCGACACTACTTTAAAACCTTCTGCTTCGACATATGTACGGAGCAAATCACGATGCCATCTTTCAAGCGATGTCCCACCCATATATTCGGGATATGACCGGTCAGACATTTCATCATAAGTGCCAACCATTTTTATAACTTCGCCCGTTTCAAGGTCATAAAGCGTCATATCAACAGCACTACCCATATTATGTTTAGAGCCGGACTCTGGATTAGCGACAAAATCGCGTTCAAACCCCGAGGTCGTGTCCCAAAATACCTTTGTCACATACCAAGGACGGTAAGTATCATGGATAATTATGCCAAACCCCAGTGCATTTAACTTTTTATTGGCTTCATTAAGCGCCATTAACGCCGGGCGTTGCAAAAAGCTCTTGGCTTGTGAATAAGTGGGCACACTAAGAAAATTATTTGTTGTCGCATAACGAATATCAAGTTTAACTTTATCAAGAACCGTTGTTACATCAACAAGATCTGCATCACGAAAATCACCCTCTCGTACTGGTGGCTTAGCTTCAAGGGCTATTTTTATATATTCTTCAATGCTCTTCTTGAGAGTTACTTTAAAGCTACTGCCGTCTTTTGGTTCTATATAGTTTCTAATATATGAACCACGGTCAATGATGATTTCTTTGCCTTGATCATTTTCATCAAACTTAAAAGATAGTTTTGAAAGTTTACCATTAATTTCGTAAATAAATTCGTTTTTTGGCCCCTCGGTTAATAACCATTTTTCTATATTTTCAATATCCATACCATTAGCAGGAGGATTAATCAGTGCCTGAAGCTTACCACCGTCTTCGCGAATAAGAATTTTTTCCTCAGCAAGCATATATTCACCAAAAAACTGCACCAAGTTTTCATCGGCAGCGGCGGGCTTGTGATCAATATTGAATTCTGACGCATTTACATTGAAAAAAACAGTCCAAATAAATGCACATAAAATTACAATTCTTTTCATTTTAATGTTCTTCGTTTCTATTTTCCTTGATCCACTCTTCGGCTTTTGTACGGATGGTATTAATATCATCACGTTTCATATAATTGGTTACGCGCCACATAAATTTACGGGCTTTCTCAAAACCACCATCTTCAGCAAGAATAAACCAGTAATAAGCCCCTGATATGTCATATTCTGTGCCGCGCGAATTAAGTTTCATAGTGCCAATATTGCCTTGTGATATCGGGTGACCTTGCGTCGCCGCTTTCATGAACCATTTATAGGCACTTGCATCGTCGCGTTCCATCGTGCGCCCGGTGGCATACATCACAGCGAGATGATATTGGGCAAGTATATGCCCTTCTTCTGCTGCTTGCGTAAACCCATCAAAGGCTTCCTCAAAGTGGCGATCATCAAAGGCTTTTTTTGCTTCTTCAAAGCTGGCATGCGCGCTTAATACCGGTGAAAGAAAGCCAATAATCAAGGCTATCATTAATATTTTTGCGTTTTTTATTGTTAAAAACATTTTTTACCTACCCTATTAAAAATATTCGTAAAGCAACTGAAGTGCCATTGGCGCTTCAGGGTGTCCATTATCAGCGGCCTTTTGATACCATTCCTCCGCCTTTAAATCACTTTGATCGACACCATGACCATGTTCATACATTACGCCAATATTAAACTCGGCATTCATGTCCCCCTGTTCTGCGGCTTTCGTAAATTCACTTAACGCAAGAGCGTAATCCCCGCTGGCATATGCTTTTTCACCATGAGCATTATCGGCATAACTTAAAGCCGAAAAACTGTTAATTAATAATAGAATTATCACCGTAAGACGCATATTTATTTTTATCCCTATTTTGCCCCAATTTGGAAAATAGGTTATCGCCAATCATAATGAGTTACAATAGGAAAACACATATTTCAGCAATGCTTTAAGTAAATATTTAAAATAATAACGATAAATTGCTTCAATAACATAAAGGGCTACTTTGTGATGCTAGATAGAAACGTTTAAAAACTACCCTGTACAGTAAATTGATATACTCTTGGTTTTCCGTTTTCTCTTTCTTCTCTTTTATAAATTTCGTTAAAACGGATATGGTCTGTGTACCTTATTGTTGTTGCATGGCCACCGGAACCACTTATTTCCAGCATATCAAACCGTACTTTGACGCCATTTTTAAGATTATATTCTGCAAATGCTTTTATGAAAGCAGATGGACTTAACGGATTATAATACTTCATGTCGTATTTCGCCCAGTCACTACGGATTTTAATACCAAAACCATAAGAAAAACGCCATTTTGTGATGTCATGGCGGAAATCAACATTATAAACATGGTCAGAATAATTTGCAAAATTGCGCATCAATTGGGTAAATTGGTCTAAGGAACGGCGTTTTTCATAACGGTAACCAAGACTAAGCACCGCTTCGGGTACACCAATAAACCCCATGCGTAGATTACTTTTAAGATCAATACCATAAATATAGGCAGATGTAATATTCCCTTGTGTCGGCGTAAAACTAATTTCATCACGTAGAGCATCAGACGGCGGTAAGGCAAAAAACTCTTCAATACCAATCGGATTACCACCAAAATCTACATAATCTGTAAAATCAACACGGGTTTGATGATCTTTCCTGTAATGGTAATAGGTTGATCCTTCTATTGAGCCGGCATCATTTGGCAAACGATGTTCATAAGCGAGACTAAATTCCCAAGTCTGTGTTGGCAATAATTCAGTATTTCCCACTTTTAACTCATCATTCTGCGCATCGTAAGATGTGACAAAAGTATCAAAACGTAGCTGACTTACCTTTTTTTCCACCGTGGCACGGAATTGATCATTTTTTGTATAATCATAACGAAAATCAATGCGAGGTTTAAAATAGGTAAATGCAGTATCACGACGGTTTATACTACCATCCAGCAATATATTATCAGCAACAATTTTTGAAAACTCAGTTGTTAGTGAGCTTTGCACAACCATACTAGGTGAAATGTTATAGTTATGAATTGCAAAAATTTCATAGCGATTTTCTTTGATTTTTACATTATCATTTGTTCCAAGTTCCAGCGGGTCCGCCTCAATTGAACGATCATAATTTTGAAAAGTTTTTGAAAATTTATTTATGGCACCCTCACCACCAATTTCAATCGATTGATCACCAAAAATAGTGATGGTTGTTGAACTTCTTAAAATTTTCTCACTGCGTCGAGTATCCGTAAATTCATTCTCATACATAAATGAAGGCATTTCAAAATCACGAACACGCGTAATTTCAGTATCTTCGATGTTTTGATTAATAACAAAAAGCGATTTAAATTTCCCAATTGAACCAAGGGTAAAAGTATAATCACCGCCAATTTCCCATTTTTCATTATCACTATTACGGTCCCAGATCACATTGTCTGCCTCATTACCCATTTCTATTCTGGTTTCATGAAATTTAAACTTGTTAGGTTCAAAAAGTCCGTTAAGACGTAATTCATCACCACTCTCAAATGAATAGGTCAAATTGGATGTGAGCTTTATACCTTTAAAATTAAAGGCGTGATCAACAACCTGGGTGCCCGTCTGAACATCATTTTCATCATAAAAAATTTCACCGCGCGGACGATATCCATTATCATTTTTACGCTCTGCTGCGACACTATATTCCAAGTTACCCGTGCTTCCTGAATGAGAAACAAGAAACTGCGGAAGCAAATCATAGCCGGAAGTATATTCGCCAAAAATCCGCCAGAAAGTAGTTGATTTTGCACCACCTTCTTTAAGCAGAATATTAATAACAAGCCCCTGACTTTGAACATCAAGGCCGCTTGTCGCACCACGGATAAGATCAATTTTTAAAATTTGTTCCGCAGAAATGCGCGCTAAAGCATCATTAATATTATTTGATTTACCCGCAAGACGTCGGCCATCAATCAATATCTGATCACCGCCCGACCCAAAACCACGTTGATTATTTCGCTGGCGACGATTTTTATTGAGAATGTCAGGAACACCAGGAATGCGTTGCAGCATATCAAGCAAGGTAACAGGGGCGAATTTAACGAAATATGCCTGTTCATAAGAAACTATTGATGCATCGCTTATCGCGTCTTCAGTGGCAATGGCAGGGCTTATTAAGTTGCTAACAATAAAACCGCAGCATAAAATTGGCGTAATAAAAAGTGTTGGTAATCGCGTTTTACCCATCTAATCTTGTCCCGTAAAAGTCTATTTATCTGTTTAACCCCATAGTATTTCAAATAAATTTTGACTTCATGCGGTACTATATCGGGTATAGATCAAATGAAGTTTATATGCAAATGTTATATTATAATGTAATTAAAAAGTTCCCTGTATCGATAATTCAAATTCTTGTGGTGTATCAGTGCGTCGTTGTTCCTGATTGCTAAATTCATCAAAACGGATTTGATCCGTATAATTAAAGCGGTTAGAAACACCGCGCCGTCCCGTAATACGTTTTGCATCAAGGCGTACTTTAATACCGTCAAGAATTTGGTACTCGGCAAATATGCCAATATTCGCTTGTGGGCTAAAGGGCCAGTAATATCTTATGTCATAAGTAGCACCGTCGCTTTGAAATGCCCCTCGCAAGCCATAAGAAAAACCTAACTCTGTAATATCATGGCGGAAATCTATATCAACCCGGTGTTCCGGTTTACGTTCGAATGTGCGTTCTTCGAGAGTAAATTGATCAATGACTTTCGTTTTCTCATATTTATATGTGGCACTAATTGTCGCTTGCGGCAAACCGACAAGACCAAGACGTAAATTGCTTTTTACGGTAACACCGTATGCACTCGCTTTATCAACATTTCCGGTTGCTCGAATAAAACCTGATCCTGCATCGCTATCTATCACGCCACGAAGTGCTAAAGTAGGCGGTAGAGCAAAAAATTCTTCAACCCCGATAATATCACCCGCAAAATTCTGATAGTCGGTAAAGTCAACCTGAGTAATATAATCTGTATAGCGTTTATAAAAAGGTTCTATTTCAAATGAACCCGCATCATTAGCAAACCGATGTTCGTAAGCAAATGAAACCTCCCATACTCGTTCCGGTACGATATTGGTGTTGCCTATTCTGAATTCTTCTGACCTTTGATCAAATTCTGCTACAAAATTATCAAAGTCAAGCTGACTGACTTTCTTCTCAACGGTAAATCTTAATTGATCGCTACCGGTAATGTCATAACGCAAATTAACCCGCGGCTTTAAATAGGTAAATTTAGTGTCACGACGATTAATCGTACCATCAAGAAGAATATTATCAGCAACGATATTTGAAAATTCCGTCGTGAGCGAGCTTTGTAAAACGAGGCTTGAGGAAAAATTATATGTGTGATTGGCGAATATCTCGTATCTGTTTTCTTTAATTTTCACATTATCAGACTCGTCGTCCTGAAAAACTAAAGGATCCGTCGCTGATGCACTCTCAAATCTATCAAATTTTTTATCAAACGTGTTGATAGCAACTTCTGCACCGACTTCTAACGTCTGAGAACTTGTTATACCTTTGGTCAATGAAACGCGTAGTATTTTTTCTCTTTTATCTTCAATTTCTTTTTCTTGGATATTTTCAAACTGGGCAGCACCAGCACCGGTAAAACGATCAACAACACTATCCGTCGTATCTTGATTAACAACAAACAATGCTTTTAAGCGTCCTAGAGATCCAAAATTGCGTGTGTAATCACCACCAACTTCCCATTTATCGAAATCTCTGTCCGTAAGCCATAAAATACTTTCCGGACTATCACCAGTTTTAATACGAGGTTCATTCCCTTTCATTGTATTGGGTTCATAAAGACCGTTTAGACGCAATACCGCACCCTCTTCAAAATTATAAGTAAGGTTGGTATTAAATGTGAAGCCCCTGAAATTAAACTCAGGATCAATTTTTCGTCTACCGGTTTCTACGCCGTTCGCATCAAAGAAAATATCATTGCGGTCAAAATAACCATTATTACTGGACCGTTCCCCGCTAATGGTATAGTCAAGATTACCCGCTGAACCACTATGAGATAATAAAAACTCTAATCCCGGTGCGTGACCTATTTTATATTCACTGGTAACTTTCCAAAATGTTGTAGAGGTGGTTGCCCCCTCTGATAAGACAATGTTAATCACCAGCCCCTGACTTTGAACATCAAGTCCACTTGTCGCACCACGTATCAGTTCTACTTTTTCAACCTGATTGGCAGAAATTCGCCCAAGAGTATCATCAATGTTATTTGCTTTACCAGCCAAACGCTTGCCATCAATTAGTATTTGATCCCCGCCAGAACCAAAACCACGTTCCCCGCCATTATTTCCGCCGCCGCCGCGACGTTGACGTCTGTTTTTATTTAATATTTCAGAAACACCCGGAACCCGTTGCAACATATCAAGCAAAGTAACCGGTGCATATTTTGTAAAGTAATCTTTTTCATATGTAACCACGGCCGCCTCATCACCAGTGCCGGTTGATTGAGCGTAAACAGTATTATTTGATAATGCCAATGAGCTAGATAATAACAAAACCGATATTGATTGTTTAATTATTTTATTACCTTTTCGGTGTTGCATTTATTTAAGTTCCCTGAAAAATTATTTTTATATGATATCATTAAATAAAAAATTCTAAGATCACAATACGAAAATTCTAACGTTTTCGTGACTTTAGAAAAAAATATAGCTTATTATTATAGTTATAATTCTAATACGAAGTTAATAATAAAACCATGCGTTTTAATTAAAAAAAATAGTTTCCTGAACTATTCACTTTAAATTTTTGATTTCCCTGACTAATGTAAAAAATAAAAATTAACTTAAGGCCAATAAACCATGAAAACGTCCCTTTTAAAGCCATCATTAATTGTGTCTTTATTTATTTTTGCCGTAACACCCAGTTATGCCGCAGAGTTAGCAGAAAGTACCCTTGATAATTATGTTGAAAAAGCCATGCAGACATTTGACATTCCCGGCATTGCGGTCGGCATTATCAAGAACGGTGAAATTGAACATTTAAAAGGATATGGCGTACGCGAAGCTGGAAATGACATGGCCATTAATCCAGACACCATGTATGCCATTGCATCAAACAGTAAGGCATTTACATCATCAGCTCTTGCGATCCTTGTTGATGACGGCCTACTTGATTGGGATGATAAGGTTATTGATTATATCCCAAATTTTCGCCTGATGGATCCGTGGATAACACGGGAATTCACCATTCGTGATTTACTTACTCACAGAAGCGGAATGGGACTTGGCGCCGGCGATTTAATGTTCTGGCCGACAACAGAAGTGAGCCGTGAAGAAATTATTCATAATGTTCGCCACCTTAAAATGGTGAGCGGCTTTCGAGCGTCATACGCATATGATAATTTGTTATATGTCGTGGCCGGTGAAGTAATCGCCGTAGCCACAAACATGTCATATGAACAATTTGTTCAAACACGGATTATAAATCAACTGGCAATGGGAACAAGCTGCTTTGCCGATCTTAGCGGCCTTAAACCAGAAGATAATATTGCCGAACCCCATGTATTAGTGGACGGGAAAATGCAAAAAGCAACCCGGCTTCAGGAATTCGGCGAACCAATGGTCATCGCTGCGGCCGGGGGACTTCAATGTAGTGCCCGAGCATTAATGAGCTGGTTGAATATGCATCTTAACGACGGTGCTGGTTTAATTTCAAAGAGGCAACATGA
>JAESUD010000204.1 GCA_016763335.1 Emcibacteraceae bacterium
ATGCTTGATATTCTGACTGGCAAAGCGAACGTTGGCGGCATCGGCGGTTCCGCGCTTTAGAAATCGTTTCATAACTTTTTCAGCGATAATCAGATTTGTTACTTCGTCATGGAATTTCACGTCAAACCATTCTGTCAACCTTCTGACTTCGGCCCGGGTAGCAGGATCGGTTCCTAGAAAATTTGGCTCATCATTTATTTCTTCAAGATATTCTGTTATCGCACCCACACCGCAAATAGTCGTTCCGTTGTCCTCGACAATAACCGGGACTGTCCCGGCAGGATTTAACAATAAAAATTCATGACGCCTTTTCCATGGTAGTTCGAGAACAAGCTCAAATTCCATCTCTTTTTCCAACATTGACATGCGGATTTTTCTGGAAAAAGGGGAAAACCAATAATGGTATAAATGACGCATATTATAATTTAATCCTTTGAGAGCAAAAAGTCATAGTCAAAAGTAAGCCTATATAGTAAAATGAATTTCTTTGTTAGTTTTTAATTAGGGCTAATTGATGGCTTGTTGCGACCATGACATAGATGAAGACGATTTGAAGGTAAATAAATTCCGTAATGCTTTATGGATTGTGTTTGTTATAAATCTTTTAATGTTCGTCGTTGAATTTAGCAGTGCTTTCTTCGCTAACTCGGTTTCATTACAAGCGGACGCCATGGATTTCCTGGCTGATGCCATGACTTATGGTGTCACATTACTTGTGCTTGGCAGTTCTTTACGGGTAAGAGCCTCTGTTGCAATGCTTAAAGGCATTAGTATGGGGGTATTGGGGATATGGATTTTTGGCAGGACATTCGTTAATGCCCAAGAGGCGATTGTGCCAATGGCGGAAATAATGGGTAGCATTGGGTTAATTGCTCTTGTTGCTAATGTCATCAGTGCATTGCTTCTTTATAAATTTAGAAGCGGTGACAGCAATATGCGTTCGATTTGGCTTTGTTCAAGAAACGACGCCATCGGAAATGTTGCTATTGTAATGGCAGCATCCGGTGTATTTGCCATGAATAGTGGCTGGCCTGATTTTATCGTTGCGTCGCTTATGGCAACACTTTCAATGATCGCGAGTTTCCAGATTATCAAACAGGCCAGTAGTGAGCTTAAAACGGTTAGTCCTTAAAATTAGATGAGTGATGCATCGGCAGCGCTAGGTAGATCCATTTCCAGGATAGCCATTTGAAAAGCGTATGATATTTCACCTTCGTCGTCATCGCGGTAAATCAAGCCGATAAATTCGCCGTCAAAATGAACTTCCATACTATCGTCAGTACTTTGGCTACCTTCTAACGTAAATTTTTCATTGCCAAATTTATTGTTGAGATATTTTCTAATACGTAATATTTCAGTACGTGTCATTGGTATTCCTTAAAAAATGAATTGAGCCGCTCAATATAGGGGCCGATAATGGTTATATTTTCATTATCAATATAATTAGGATTGTTGAGTAAAGCCATAGATTTTTGAATTTTATTGATGAGGGTTAGTTTTTGTTCTGCGCTAATAAATTGATTTTTTTCAACATTAGCAAGTTCAGTTTGCATGTTTTCTTTAATAAAATTAATGCTTGGGGCATTATCATCGATAGGATTTATTAATTGGTTGGCAGAGTATGCCATCATAATTCTGTCGCCCACGTTGGCCCACTCGCTTGAGTTCAAAAAACCTGCTTTGGTGATGATTAAGTTAAATTCTTCAAAGGTTTGATGGTTTTCTAGTGTGGTCAGATTGTCGGTGATAGGTGTAAGACTTAGTGTGTCAGGACTGAAAACCATGGTTTCTTCTTTATTTTCTTTATCAATGCCGGATTGAAACCTTTCGCTGAGTTGGTGAATTAGAGGCAAAACGGCAATATATTTTTCAATATCATCGTTACTTAGTATGTTTTGGGCCATTGCGGGTAAAATATTTAAAAAAAATAAAATAAATATTATAGGGGCCTTTTTAAATTCAACCTTCATCGTAATTCCTTTTAAAATATTTATTTTCAACGGGTTAACTAAATAATATATTTAGATGTTAATTAAATTAATCAGCGATTATCACCATAAAGTCAACAGTTTAAGGTAAAAAAAAATATATACAATTTTATCATTAAGCTTCGATTTACTATTTGTAATTATAGTCTTAATCACAGATAAGGTTTCCCTGTTAATCAGGTGTAAGTACGTTGAAAATGTGGGGCTTTTCTATGAATTTAAATATTTTGTATAAGAACTTTTTAGGAGTAAGATAATGGGTAAGTTGAGTTTAGTAAAAATTATGGCATCAGTTGTAGTAGCAACTGCATTAACATTCACAGGATTTGTGACATCAGCAAATGCACAGGACATTAGCGGCTGGCAGAAAGCTGTGAACAAAAAGATAGCTAAGAAGCAATCATATCCACGTGCAGCACTGCGTAAAGAACTTCAAGGCAGAGCTAAAGTTGAAATTAACATCGACCGTGAAGGTAACATCGTTGCTCACACATTAACAGCATCAACAGGACATGATCTTTTAGACAGAGAAGTGCCAAAACTAATGAAGCGCGCTAGCCCGCTTCCTGCGCCACCATCTGAAGTATCAGACAGTCAATTGACTTTTGTTATTCCACTAGCATGGGTTCTTGAATAGTCACTTAATGCATATAATAATTTTAAGGGCCTTGAATATTTTCAAGGCCCTTTTTTTGTTATGTGATTGTTTTGTAATGATTTTATAAAAAAATAGATAAAATATTAAAATTAATCGTTTGTATACCTATAGGTTTTAAACAGTATGTAATTGCTCGCCCATTGGGATAAAGCAATTAATATTTTAAACGTTAAGTAGTATATTTTGGAGATTTAAGAATGAGTAAAGTTAAAGTTATGAAAGTATTTGTATCAGTATGTATGGCGTCAATTATGGTGTTTGTTGGTTTGACCGGGTCAGTGAATGCCAGAGATATTAATGACTGGAAAAAAGAAGTGGGAATTGTAATTGCAAAAAAACAAGTATACCCACGCGCTGCATTGCGTAGAGAAATTGAGGGTAGAATTAAAGTTGAAATTAATATTGATCGTGAGGGCAATATTCTAGCACATAATATCAAATTATCATCAGGCCATGAAGTGTTAGATAGAGAAGTATCAAAACTAATGAAACGCGTTAACCCGCTTCCAAAGCCACCTGTTAAGGCTAAGGCTAACGAATTGACATTGGTTATTCCTCTTGCTTGGGAACTTCAATAATAAAAAAGACATAAATAATCATTAAAACTATAATTTTATTGTTTATTTTCAAGGCCTTGAAAAGTTTATTTTCAAGGCCTTTTCAATTGATAAAACACTCTCTATGCTGCGGTGGTAAATGAATAAGAATTAGTATTTTAGGAGTAGTTATGACAGGGCCTTTGATGCCAATGGCTACAGGCGTTTGGCTTGTGGATAATACCAGTCTCAGTTTTTCGCAAATTGCTAAATTCTGTGGTTTACATGAGCTTGAAGTGCAAGGGATAGCTGATGAACAGGTAGCAATAAATATAGTGGGGCTTGATCCCGTTTCCAATGGTCAACTTATTTGGAAAGAAATAGAACGTTGCCAGAATGATCAAAAAGCAACTTTGCAAATTATCATTGATGATGTGCCGGCGAAAACCAGAAGCGGTGGTGCAAGATATACCCCTGTTTCTAAAAGGCAAGATAAACCAGATGCCATTGCTTGGTTGCTTCGTAATCACCCTGAACTTACTGATGCGCAAATTTCAAAAGTTGTCGGAACAACAAAACCTACAATTACTGCCATCCGCGACAGATCACATTGGAATATGAGCAATATTAAACCGGTTGATCCAGTTTTGCTTGGCCTATGCAAGCAGATGGAGCTTGATGAGGTTGTTATAAAAGCGGCGCCGCGCCGCGCCAAAATTGAAGATGAGAATACTGAATAGATAAAGATTCAAAATGTAATTACCTAATAAAAAACCCGCTAGAATATAGCGGGTTTTTTTGTAGGTAAATTTTGTAATTATTATTGCGTTTGCAATTTCGTCATTTCATCTTTTAAAACCAGTTTTTCTCTCTTAAGATCATGCAGTATAGTACTGTCGGGCGCGGGGCGGTTTTCTTCAGTATGGATTTTATCATCCAACGCCGCGTGTTTTTTTGATAGTGCATCGATATGAGCTTCTGCATGCATATTAAGGTCTCCTGTTTTTAAAATAATTGTAGGTGGTATTACTGCTATTTGCCTTAAAAGCAAAAGCATGATTATGTAAATGACATGGCGAAATGAATTCGCTGGTAGGAAATGGATTATATTTATTAGATGGTGCGGTGGCCATTTAAACTCCTAGATTAACATAATCACTGTTAGCATGAATTTGTATATTTATTTCATGTATCAGTTCTTTAATTACACCATATTTTACTAGGTTTGTCACGAATAACAGGTATAAAATACGTCTATTTTCATGAAATTCATACAAACTGTATGTAAAGGTTGAATATTTTGATATATATAAACCTTATTCTTTTTTATGGGTGCAATTTTTCATGATTAATAATCCAAAACGACTCATCATCGGCATCAGTGGTGCTTCGGGGATAGTATATGGCATAAGGCTGCTGGAATTTCTTCGTGAATTAGAAATAGAGAGCCATTTAGTTATGTCAAAAGCTGCCGCGGTTACGGCGGGAATAGAAACAAAATTAAAAATTTCTGAAATTAATAATCTCGCAGATATAGTTCATAAAGTTGATGATATTGGCGCTTCGATTGCCAGTGGTTCATTTAAAACAAGTGGCATGCTGGTTGTTCCTTGTTCGGTTAAAACCATGTCTGAAATAAATACAGGGGTCACTTCGTCACTTCTTACGCGGGCCGCTGATGTTGTTTTGAAAGAACGGCGTAAGTTGGTTTTAATGGTGCGAGAAACGCCGCTTCATTTGGGACATTTAAAAACCATGACTTCTTTAACTGAGATGGGGGCCATAATATCGCCGCCAGTTCCGGCACTATATACAAACCCGGCAACCATTGATGAAATGATTGATCAAACAATATGCAGATTACTTGATTTGTTTGATATTGAAACAACAAAAATTAAGCGTTGGAAATCTTAGTATATAGAATATTTTCTGAGTATTCTTTCAGATATATGTTATATTCTTTAACGTAGAAATGACTAAGCGCGGCATAATGAATATTGACGAAGATGATATATTGGAGAAAATCCAGCAATTAAGAGTTCAGCACCGGGATCTTGATGATGCAATTTCAGCTCTAATCGAAGCAGGGACGAGTAATATGCTGCAGATAAGGCGGCTAAAAAAGCAAAAACTTTTGTTAAAGGATAAGATAGCTAAGCTAGACGATGATTTGCTGCCGGATATAATTGCTTGATTTAGTTACCATCTTTTTTCATGGATTGCTTGTGGGTGTACATTTTCTTGTCGGCGTGATCAAGGGCTTGGTCTGGACTTATGCCGGAATGAAGTGGGTAAATTCCATAAGCAATTTTTAGCGTAATTTCTTTACCGTCAAGCAAAAGCGGATTTTGTTCAAGCTTTTTAAGAATTTGTTGTGCCTTTGCATCAGCATTTTTTTCGCTCGCTTTGGGCAAAATAATGCCAAATTCGCCACCACCTAAACGGCCAATTATATCGGAATCACGCAAGCTTGAAATCATGGTTTTTGCAATATGAACGAGTGCTAAATCGCCAGCCTTATGCCCATATGTATCATTAATTATTTTTAGGTCATTCATGTCGAGAAAAATAAGCGAGCTGTTTATTCCGTAACGATCGGAATATGAAATCATCCTTGTCATTTCGCGCACGAAAGCACGACGATTTGAAATTTCAATTAAGCTGTCTTGATCAGCAAGTTTTCCCAGTTCGGAGATGCGCCTGTGAGCAATCTCCAGCTCGTGACGCATGTTATCCACTTCGGCCATCAGGGTCATGATGGCATTTCTTACTTTTGGTGTCATTTCCGTGGACGGGATACCAAGAACGCTTGCAGTATCGTCAATATTACGTACAGCTGCGCTACTCGTGACACCGGATGCACCACGGGTTTTTTCAATAGTTTTTCGGCGAATGGGTTGTGCCCTGCCAACGTTATTGGTGCCTTGTATCTTCATATTTTCCGATAATCTTATATATTTATCGTTCAAGCCTAGCGATTAATTTATTAAAAGTTACAGCAAAGATTCAACATCTTGTAGTTATTCTATCATACTATACATACAAATAGTATATATAACAATTAAAGATAACATCTGAACTTAGTGATAGCTATAGTAAACTTGCCTATCTGACGAGGATCGTTATAATCGCCTTTTTTTTGAAACAAATTACCGTTATTCTATTATTTTGAAGGAATAATAATGAGTGAAAAAGAACCGGTTGTCGGAATAATTATGGGAAGTCAGTCTGATTGGCATATTATGAAAAATGCTGTTGATATTCTTGAGGAACTCGGTGTTGAGGTCGAGACGCGCATTGTTTCCGCACACCGGACCCCGGAGCGGCTTTATGAATATGCAAAGTCGGCAATGGACCGTGGTTTAAAAGTTATTATTGCCGGTGCGGGTGGCGCAGCCCATTTGCCGGGTATGACGGCATCAATGACTATTTTACCTGTTCTTGGTGTGCCGATTGAAAGTCAGGCGCTTAAAGGGATGGATAGTTTACTGTCGATCGCACAAATGCCGGGCGGGGTTCCCGTTGGAACATTGGCCATTGGTAAAGCAGGGGCTAAAAATGCGGGTCTTCTTGCCGCGTCTATTATTGCCCTTGATAATGCGAGCGTTTCATCAGCACTTGAGATTTGGCGTGCGGCGCAGACTTCATCTGTTGCTGAAATTCCGGTTGATTAAATTATGAAAATACTTCCTCCTGGATCGACAATAGGTATGCTTGGTGGTGGCCAACTTGGCCGTATGATGTCAATGGCCGCTGCGCGATTAGGCTATAAAACCCATATATATTGCCCAGAAAAAAACAACCCCGCCGAACAGGTATCTTACCGAGCGACGCATGCAGATTATGATGATATTCCGGCACTTGAAAAATTTGCTGGTGAGGTCGATGTTGTTACTTATGAATTTGAAAATATACCGGTTTCAACCGTTGAGGCGATCACAAAAACAACACCCGTTTATCCCAATTCAAAAGTACTTGAAGTATCTCAAGACCGGTTAACTGAGAAAAATTTTCTAAATGACCTCGGTATTGTGACAGCTCCGTATGAGGGTGTTTCCAGTCTTGCGCAAGCGGTAGATGTGTTGAATGATATTTCTTATCCTGCAGTGCTTAAAACGCGTAGGTTTGGCTATGATGGAAAAGGTCAGGCCATTGTAAAAAACGGTGATGATCTAATTGCTGCATGGCAAAAACTTAGTAGTGATAAGGTCATTGTTGAAGGTTTTATTGATTTTGATATTGAAATATCAGTACTTGCTATCCGTGGCCAGGATGGTGAAATAAAATGTTTCGCGCCAGTGGAAAATCAACATAAGAACCATATACTTGATCTGTCCATTGCGCCGGCGAGGATTGATGATGAAATTCGGGATGAGGCGATTAAGCAAGCCACTAAAATAATTAAAGAAATTGATTATGTTGGGGTTTTGACCGTAGAGTTTTTTGTTTCGAAAAATGATCCGATGTTAAGAGTTAATGAAATTGCACCACGGGTACATAATTCTGGCCATTGGACGATCGAAGCCTGTCTATCAAGCCAGTTTGAACAACATATTCGTGCAATATGTGGCTTGCCACTCGGCGATGTAAGTTTTAAGGGTGAGGCGCGGATGACCAATTTAATTGGTGAAGATATTTTGAAAATGCCCACGCTTTTAAATGATCCTGCTGCGAACGTTCATCATTACGGTAAATATGAAGTCAGGGCGGGGCGGAAAATGGGCCATGTGACCTGGCTTTATCCAGATAAGATTTAACTACCGTATCTTTTTTTACCAAGTTCGCGCCAGATATTCGGTAATTTAAAACCTTTGTTGCGATATTTTGCTTTGAGTTTTTCAATCTGCATGACATTTTCAATGCGTCGATCAAGAAAATCCCATGTATCTTCAGAGTTTTCACTTTCATCGCCAAGCCAATATAAAAATGTGCTGGTATAAACGCCGCCTAATGTCATGCGTTTTGTATAAAAATTAAAGTTGGTTGAGGGGTCGGAAATGGCTTTCCACATTAAATCAACGGTTCGGTATAAAAAACCGAGACTTTTAAAATGGTTTTGCGGAAGCCCTAGATAAGAAATTGTTCTGTGTGCGGCCTCTTTATAGGTGACTTCAGTCTCAATACGTAATTTGACTAGTTGGGTTATTTTTTCTCTAATTTTCAATTTATCAATATTGATTTTGGCTGCTTGTGCAAGCATTTCCAAGTCGCAATTTTGTGCATGAAGGTCTATCATTTCGGTGACGCCCCCTGGGAACGCGAGATCAACTATTCCAATATCTACACCAATATCATCCGCGGTTCGCTTTAATGTTACAGTTGACCAGCCGTCAAAAGCAACATGCTCAAGGGCGGCTTGCAGTAACGAATCGCGTAGTTCGTCCGGAGTTTTTTCTGTGTTTTTATTATTCATAAGCTGAATATGAGCTTCAATTAGTGAAACGTAAAGTTAAAATATGCATAAAAAGGCCGAAAAGATAGAATAAGCTTCACAAAGTGCGGCTTATTTGTTAGAAAGCACCTTCTTTGAAACATAAGTTTCTGGGATATAACACAAACTAGAAAGGAGTGTGACTGTAGCCATGCAGGTTATTGTCCGCGATAATAACGTAGATCAAGCTTTGCGCGCTTTGAAGAAAAAACTTCAGCGTGAAGGGGTTTACCGCGAAATGAAAATGCGTCGTTTTTATGAAAAGCCATCTGAAAAGAGAGCCCGTGAAAATGCCGCAGCTGTTCGTCGGTCCCGTAAGCTTGACCGTAAGCGTCTCGAACGCGACGGAGCTATTTAAGCTATATACGATATTTGAAATCCGAAAGCCGTCGCTTAATATATATTAAGCGACGGCTTTTTTTATATATAGGTGAGTTTTTTATATTTTTTCCGCGTCATAGTCGGAAAAATCCCATTCGTTGGTTTTGGCAAGTTGTTCAAGGAATAAATGTTCGGCAGCGGTTACCGCTTCATCTTCACTTTCAGCATTGACATTAGTAACCCAGTAAAAAGTGCCACGTTTTAATTCAGACTTTAAAGTAATTTTATAGGCAGACATTTTGAATATCCTGTTTGAATATTGATAATGAACTTCCTATACTCTGAAAATTAATATCAGACAATCATAATGAGCTATATCTAATGAATAAAGACCATACAGCGCGTAAACCGCTTCGCCAACGTGTCGCTGACCGCAAACGTGGTATTAAAGAAGTTATACCCATGAGCGAGCGCAAAAAGAAAATCCTAAAAATTACAAGGATTATATTACTGGCATCGACTTATTTAGGGCTTTTGATGTTGCTATTATCACTAGGGGGGATTGTCACGGATGATTACGAGATTAAAAATGTGGGATTAATAGAGCTATATTGTGCGATGTTTCTTGTCGGGCGTTTTGGGTTGATGATCTTAAAATCTTTAACCATGCTTAAATAAAAAACAGAGCACAAAATGTGCCCTGTTTATAGTGTGAGAATATTTAGTAAATCAATTTTTTTTGGTAGAACCACCCGGTTTTTCTTCTGCATCTTTCCATTGGTCGGGAAATAAGTGATAGTGCGCTTTATTGACAGCATCACTAATGCTTTTCAAGGATTCCGTTACTGCATTCATATTGAACCCTTTACCACGGTAAACATAAATTTTATCCTTAGTGTCAAAAGAACGAAAAATATATTCAATATTAGTATCTTTATGTTCGCTAGCACCAAGATCACCGATGTAATCATATAATATATGTTTGCCGGCTGTTTTCTTAACCCATTCCTCATTTTCTTCATCGCAAAAATCGAATAATGTCTGAATATCTTTATTATTAAGGGGGTGCTCTTCTGGTACGCCAAGAAACTTTCTTAAAGCGTCCGCACGTGCTTTGCCTTTTTTACGAGGAGCCCAAAGCAAACGGGATACTTGCATTGTGGCACCGAATATAGATTGTAAAGACATGAATACGCCAATACTGCTGCTATTTTCCAATGCCTGATTAAAAATACCTATATTCCCTTCAATGTAAGAGAACTGGTTTCTAAGTTCATGGATATGTAACCCAATTTTATTAAGGTCCATATTGGTCCTTCCTATTTCTTATTACAATTAAATATATTCTGAGAGGTTATATATCCTTATTAGAAAATATCGGCAAGCTTTAAAGCAAGTCCCATATCTCCTTCAATTTTTAATTTACCCATCATAAATGCCATTTGCGGATTAAGATCACCTTCCATCAGGGCTTCAAAATTCTCTAGTGACATAACAAAGGTTACGTCGGCTTCGAGGTCGTCATTTGTAACGACAGGAGGTGAGATGGTTGCATCCACATGGATAATGCCTTCTTCCTTAAGATCAAATTTTATTTTTTTATTTAGATCGTCAAGGTCAGCTGTTTTTTCTCGAACTGTTTCAGTATGTTCTTGCAATGACATTCATCTATTCCTTTTTAATAATATTACCTCTCATATTAAATAGTGCCGTTTTATAAAAAGGCAATGTTTACCAATGATTTCTTAATTCACGTAAAGCGATAAATACTTCTTTTTCGCTTGGGTTACTCGACATTTCGGGCAGCTTCTTTCGTAATTCATTTATGATTGATGGACTTGTTAACCGGAGAAAACTATTAATTTTTCTTTCATCCTTCATCGTTGAGACATAAGCATCATGAGGGTTTTGGTTCTCAAGGTTATTTAAAAAAGTCTTGGCATTTTCATTACCCGGTTCCCGGTCAAGGGTAAATTCCAGATTGTTGATCATATAATCATGTCCGGGGTATATTTGTGTGTTGTCGGGTAAATGCATTAATTGCGAAGCAAACGTATTATAAAGTTTGTCAATATTCCCACCGAGTTTGCAATGGCCAACGCCGGCATTGAAAAGTGTATCGCCGCAAAAAAGTGCGGGTTTGTTCCCATCTGCCAGAAGGCAAATATGACTGTCAGTATGGCCAGGAGTATCAAGAATTTTGAAAGAAACAGATGATCCGATTTTAATGGTATCACCAGCTACTAACCCACGGTCAACGTCAGGTATCTTATCACAGGCTCCTTGGTGTGCTAAAATGGTTGCACCAGTTTTTTCGCGCATCTCACTATTACCATCGGCAATTCAGGATCATAAACAGCTGTCGGAGCAGGAGTTGCGGGCGGTGGTGGTCCAGGTGGCTGCCATTACCACAGAGTTGAGCAAGCTGAACCGGGAGCAGGCGATCCAGGCGGACAAGCTGCCCGGCCTGCGCCAGAGTGAAGCGGAACTTGCCGCCAAACTGCAGCGGATCACCGTGACCCGCGACGGACTGGATGGCGAGGAGGTCCGGCTGACGGAAACTCAGGCCAA
>JAESUD010000205.1 GCA_016763335.1 Emcibacteraceae bacterium
AATGGACATGGAATGATGAAGACGGCATGATCCCCCTTGGCCGAGAAGGTGGCTCAACACACAGCATAAAAAGATTTAATAACTTGATTAGTGCCGTTGAAGGGTATGCGTTAAATTTAAATACTCACCCCGCTTACAAAGATTTTCGAACAGAACGTCGTAAAATTTCAGTTTACGAAAAAATAGAAGTCAGCGAAGATTTGTTATTCACCCTGCTTTATTATTCAGAGCTTGGATTTGAATATATTGATAATCTAAACAACATAATTCGTATTAATAAATTGCAGAGTTATGATAACGTCAAATTAAAGAAAAACTCGTATCAAGATCTTAGATTAAACCCAATTCCTTAAGCTCGCTTCTTAACTCAGGCGGAATATCCTGTATTTTGCTGTCTTTCGAGAGATCATCAGGTGCTGAGCTTTTCTCAAGATACCGCCAACCCTGAAATGCCCGTCGTGGCTGATTTTCAGTTAAGTGTAACTCTTTATCCATCATAATCATGCACTTGGTACCGCTTTCAGTCTTAACATCCTCAAGACCGATAATCCGTTGCCGCACCAGAACTTGGCCTTTAATTACCCAATAAAGTGAACCACCGCTTAACACTTCTTTTGCGCGTCTCGGTTTAAATCTTGTAATGTGAAAATTATAATCCTTACCATGATTTCTCGGATCTTTTTTGCGCGATTCTATGAGGTGTTCAACACTATCTACCCCGACACATAATTTAATAATATTAACGGTCATTTTTTATAAAAGCACCACCGACGCAAGCCAGAGAAAAGAAAAGAAACCAACCACATCCGTAATCGTCGTCACAAATATACTGCTGGCAAGTGCTGGGTCGATGTCCATTTTATCAAGAGCTATTGGAATAAGTATTCCGGCAAGCCCGGCCATAACCATATTAATAATCATCGCCGTTGCCATAACCCCACCGAGCGGCATACTATCAAACCATACCCATGAAAGGCCGCCAATAATTATCGCGATTATCACGCCATTAACCAGCGCAATGGAAAATTCTTTAAAAACAATTCTTTTTACATTCGACGATGTCAGGTCACGGGTAGCAATCGCCCGGACGGTTACCGTCATAGTTTGGGTACCAGCATTGCCCCCCATTGACGCAACAATCGGCATAAGCACAGCAAGGGCAACCATCTGTTCAATTGTTGCATCAAATGCCGCAATCACCATAGAAGCAAGAATGGCAGTTGCCAAATTAACAATAAGCCATATAACACGGTTTTTTGAGGCCTCGAGTATACTTTCAGTAATATCTGTTTCATGAACCCCCGCCATACGCATCAAATCTTCTTCGGCTTCCTCTTCGATCACGTCAACAACATCATCCACTGTAATTACACCGATCAAACGACCGCTATCATCAACAACCCCCATTGAGGTCAAATCATATTGTCTGAATAAATATGCTACTTCTTCCTGGTCCATATCAACAGGAACGATGGTCGGGTCCTCGTCCATAATATCACTGATCAACCGATCACTATCACTACGGACAATTTTATTAAGCGCGGCGGTTCCGATGGGGTGATGCATGGGATCAACGATAAAAACCAGATGAAACTCATCCGGCAAATCTTCATCCGTCCTAAAATAATCAATGACGGCACCAACCGTCCAGCGACCTGGTACAGAAACAAGGGTTCTTTGTAATAATCGACCTGCGCTGTCTTCGGGAAATGAAAGGCCTTCTTCAACAACAATCCGGTCTTCATCTGATAGTGCATCGATAATTTTACGCTGATCTTCCGCGTCCATATCTTCCAAAACATGAACGGCATCATCACTTTCCATTTGGGTGATGGCACGGGCAACGTCTTCGTCGTCCATTTCGGTGATCACATGATCAAGCGCGCGGTCATCAAGCTCGGACAAAACCTCTGGTTCCATATCCGAACCGATAAAGGACGTCAGTGCTTTACGGTGATATCCATTAAGCTGTTCAAAAACATCGGCAACGTCAGCACTATGGAGCGGTTCTAGCAGGAAAATTATTTGATTTTTATCTTCAATTTCGAGCGCGTGAATAATCTCTGCCACCAGTTCCGGTGAAACTGGTAACACATCATCCAAATTACTTTCGCTCTCAGAGGCTTTTTTTTCGCTTGTTATGGTCATCTATATTCCCTGAACTTATTAAATATATCGTCTTAAATGCTTTTAAGGTCAAGAAGTTAAATACGCTTGAGAACAATTTTAAAGATATAGACTTCCATTGAGGATTAAGATGAATTAAGTTTCAGTATATTTAAACTATTAATTTCAGGAAAGTTTTTTACCGTGCAATCTTTTAATCCTCCCAAAAGAACCCTCATGGGTCCCGGCCCTTCCGATGTTTCCACGCGTGTACTTGAAGCAATGGCCCGTCCGACCATTGGCCATCTTGACCCGGCATTTCAAACATTGATGGATGAAATTAAAGAACTGCTGAGATATGCATTCAAAACTGAAAACAAGCTTACTTTTCCGGTCTCCGCACCGGGGTCTGCCGGTATGGAAACATGTTTTGCCAACCTTGTGGAACATGGTGACAAAGTAATCGTTTGCGTCAACGGTGTGTTTGGCACACGGATGGTAGAAAATGTTACACGCTGCGGCGGAGAAGCTGTTGTCATTAATGATGACTGGGGCACACCTGTTTCACTTGATAAAGTTGACGCCGCATTAAAAGCCAATCCTGATACTAAAATTGTTGCTTTTGTCGCCGCAGAAACATCAACCGGTGTTGCTTCTGATACAAAAGCATTATGTAAGCTCGCTCATGAATATGACTGCATTACCATTGTTGATGCCGTTACTTCGCTTGGTGGCTCAGAACTTGACGTAGATGGCTGGAATATTGATGCTATATATTCTGGTTCACAAAAATGTCTTTCCTGCCCGCCGGGACTTTCGCCGGTAAGCTTTAACGAACGTGCGATTGAGAAAATCAAAAACCGCGATAAACCGGTTCAAAGCTGGTTCATGGACCTTAACCTTGTCATGGGATATTGGGACGGCACAGGCGGCAGGTCATATCACCACACTGCCCCGGTAAATGCCATGTATGCCCTTCATGAAAGCTTGCTCATTCTAAAAGAAGAAGGCCTTGAAAATTCTTGGAAACGTCATACGGATATGTCCGCTAAACTGCGGCAAGGTTTTGCTGACATGGGCATAAAGTATCTCGTTGATGAAAAATACGCTCTGCCACAACTCAACACCATCATCATTCCGGATCATATAACCGATGAAGCAGCGATCCGCACAAAACTGCTCAACGACCATAATCTTGAAATCGGTGCCGGTCTTGGCGCGCTATCCGGCAAAGTCTGGCGTGTCGGTCTTATGGGCCATAGTGCCTGCCAAGCAAACATCGATAAATGTTTAACCGCTTTTAAGGCAGTAATGAATTAAGCCCTTGCAACGAATGATATAAAATAGTAACGTCCATATACTATAGGATGAATTATTTATAAGTTTACACAACATAAAATAGTAAGGATTATTAACTATGCTTAAAAAATACATTATAATTTTAAGTCTGGGTATCATAGGAATAACTTCAACAGCCCAATCTCAAGAACTCAATGCTTGGAAGCATTGCGGTATTGGGGCAATGGTTTGGGGAGAAAAAGAAACTGGTGCAATCATTTCAAATGTTATTTGGGATCTTGGAACAACCGCTTTAACTTCACAAGTATCTTCACCTGAAACATGTGAAGGAGCTCCAGCGCAAACGGCTATGTTTATTAATGAATCATATGATAAACTAGCAGAAGAAACAGCTTCTGGTAAAGGTGAACATCTTACTGCAATGATGGACATATTACAGTGTGACGTTTCAGCAAGAAATAAGTTTGTAACAGCTATTCGTGCGGACTTTTCAACAGCACTAGCAAAGAATGATACACCAATTACGGATAGAACCGCTAGAGCGGAACAATATTTTAATATTGTTGACGCTCACTTTAAAACAGGTTTTAAACAATATTGTAACGCAATATAAAATCACCAGTCATTTTTAGGGGGCTTTTTAGCCCCCTATTTTATTAGAGAATGAAGCTATTCGTGTTTAGATTAAAAATATATTCTGTTATTTTTTTATCAAGTATTTCCTTTAATTCTTACAATGTATTTTGCCAAGAAATCGATCAAGCTGAATACTTAATTAAACAATCAGAAGCCAAACAATTATCATTGTCTCAAGAATGGCACAAATTATTACATTATAAATCTTCTAAAACTAAAACTATCAGCGACGTTAAGTCCGATGATTTCTTTTTTAGCGACAATGGAAGGTTTGACAGTAAATCAGAGTTGCACGACACTATAAAAGCAATGCTTGATCAAAAATTTATAGGGAATAATCATGCCCAGTGCCGTTTTCCTGCCCGCTATAAATGGTTAAAAAACAATCTACAATGGCCAGAGGAAAATTTATTTGATAGCTCAGAATGCGTCGATTATAATAAGTGGAAAATGAAAGATAACATTAAGAGTATCAGTCTTATTTTTGCATCAGGTCATTTAAGTAATCCCGCATCATTTTATGGTCATATGCTCTTAAAGTTTAATAGCAAGAATGAACAAAATGAATTAAGTTTACTGGATTCAAGCTTAAATTATGGGGCTGTACCACCAGAGAACGAAAACGCATTTATTTATGTAGTTAAAGGTCTCACAGGTGGTTACAATGCCTCTTTTACAAATCAACAATTTTATCGATATAACCATACCTACGCTGAAAATGATTTGCGTGATTTATGGAATTATGAATTAGATCTTTCTCAAAACCAGATAAACCTTCTTATTGATCATTCCTGGGAATTACTTGGTCAAGAATTCACATATTATTTTTTAAAACAAAACTGTGGATACAGAATGGCTGAACTTCTTAATATGGTTATTGAGGAGCCATTATTGCCTACGGCAAAAAACTGGGCAATGCCTTCAGATTTGTTATCAAAGCTTGTAAACGAAACAAATCATGGCAAAAAATTAATAAAAAAAATAACCCTCATCAAATCGCGACAGAATTCGTTTAGAGATAAATTTGCATTACTTTCGGACGAAGAAAAACAAGCCGTATCAAAATTCATCTTTAACAAGGATTTGGGAAATTTACCGTCTATTTTGGAAAATGAAATAAATTCAAATAAAAAAGTTATTGATACATTACTTGATTACTATGCTTTTTCATTAACTAAGAAGAAAGCCGATCGTACAGACATTGAAACAAGAAGACGGTTTATATTATTAAGTCGGCTAAAATTAGATACTAAAGATATAGAATGGCCAAGTAGTATTCCAAAATCACCCCCACATGAAAGCCAAAACTCAAGCCTGCTACAGACAAGCTTAGTACATAATAACAAATTAGGTACAGGAATTGAACTGCGTTTTCGTGGTGCTTATTATGACTACTTATCTAACAATTCAGGACGTTCACCTTTCACCCAAATGTCGATGCTTGATTTAACAATGATATATCAACAAAATAAAATTTCACTCAAACAACTAGATTTAATTCATGTAGAAACTTTAAATATTTCTCCGACTAGATTACCAGAAGATGAGGCATACGCCTGGAAAGTTAAAGCGGGTGTAAAAAAACAAAATTTAAGCTGCGAAGGTTGCCTTCATGGTTATATTTCCGGTGGTATCGGCAAAGGATATTTACTGAATAAAAAATCTGCAATATATGTGATGATTACAGGTGAAGCGAATGTCTTCGGTGAGAAAACATTACAATTAAATACAGGTGCGACAGCAGGCTTCATAACTGGTTACAATGATTGGTGGAAAAGTCACCTTGAATTTGGTATTCAAAAATCGGTTACCAGCAGCCAAAAATTAAGAAAAATCATTTCCTGGGAAAATCGTTTTTCAACTTCAAAATGGTGGGATGTCCGCTTAAAAGTAAAATATGACAAAGCCACAGAAATTCAAATTAAGACCGGATACTATTGGTAAATTAAGCGCTATTTGGATTATCTTACGTTTAATTAATTTATACTAAGATTAAAGCGCTAAAATATAAATGCGTATATTTTATGTTTTTAAACTTTTACTACTATCTATTTATGGAGTATTTGAATCAAGTTTACCCGATTTAGACCTAGTGATAAGATCAGTTATAAAACTTGAGATATTCTCCCTGATCGCTCCTTCATTCGCCAATTGAAGTCTTTTCACTGCCATAAAAGAATCGCCAAATGCTGCGGTATATTCATTATTAATGACTTCATCAAAAATAATTTTCTGAGATTTTACATCCATCAATTCATATTTTACCGTAGATTTAACTGTCAAACTTAACCCGAATAGCGGTTGTTTCACTTCTACCAACTCAGCCGTTAATTTATACTTTGCTTCATCAATGGAAAACATTGCATGTGCCTTTAGTGTATTCAACAAAGCCTGTTCAAATTCCACATCACCAACTTCAGAAGTCCACAGAGGATTAGTTTTTTGCCCCCCGGAAACTTCGACAATTTTAACCGCTTGATATAGGGTGTTTTGTTCATTAATCATGGTATCTGGTGTTGCAGATACAATCATGGCATTCATGCGCGCACCAGAAGCACATGCATTTAATATAAATACACTCGCGATAATTATTATCACTCTAAATAAACTAGTTTTTTTCATAAGAAAATCCCCCCAAATAATTTGACTTATACAATTATCACTTTAGCATCTACATAAGTCAACTTTTAATTGAAGGGGTGTTTATGAAGTTTTATATATTACTAATGTTAACTATTCTCTCTGCTTGTGGAGGTAGACCAAAAAATATTATGGCAGAAAAACAAAATATAGACGAACAGATGACTTGCGTGCATATTTCAGGCGAACATGAAATGAATATAGCTAAAATTCAAGATATTTCCAAGGAACGAAAATCTGAAAATGCAAACAATTTTGGATTACTATTAATTGCACCTTTATTTCTTGATTTAAGTAATACAGAAAAAGAAGAAATTATAGCATTGCAGAATAGAAATTCTCGACTTGAACAACTGTCTCTTAAAAAAGAATGTAATATTTTTACCCCAACAATAGATGATGAATGAAACAAGCTTTCACGGGGAAAATAGTTATTATTTGACCAACGCCCCCAGCAACTCCGCATCCTTAACAATTCGTTCTACCATGCGCTCAAGAATACTGCGTAATTGAGAGTTATTGCTGGCTTCGTTGGCGGAAAATGGCATGGTTCGGTCTTCTGAATTTGAATAAGTTCGAATGAAGCCCTTATCACTGACGTCAACCTTGACCCTTGATTTTGTTTCAACGGTTGTCGTGACCAAATTTCCATCTTTTGAATAACTAAGGTCTTCTAGCGAAACCAACATCTTAACGGCATTTGGATTATCGGCGGCACTAACGGTAAACCCTTGCTTTGAATAGGCATCAACCAGCGCTAGTCCTATTAGTTCAGCAAGGTCCTGACTAGTGATGATCTGACTGTTTTCACCTGTACTCCCAATTACACCAGTTGAGCGGGCATCATCAACTGTAATAGATAGCGAAATTCCATTTCCGATACTCGACGGTGCCACGCTTGGATAAATTTCAATTCGTGCATCTTGTGATGGTGTCGCACATGCGGATAAAATAAAAATTAGACTTAATGCAATTTTTTTCATAGTCTTCCCCTCCATTTTTATAGGGCACCTTCCATAACGATTGCCGTCATATTATTTACGGTGAAAGCTCCAGACTATACCCAGTGATAAATGTCGCCACCGTTGATATATCAATCATATCAGAGCCGACATAACGAATAGTATGGCTGTCAATACGGTCAAATTGTGGCAAATAAGAAAGCACTTCGCTAACACGGTAATTTTTAAAACTCATATCCATGGTAATTGGACCTTCAAGTTTTAAAACTTTAAAATCATCAATACGCGCAATTGCTGCCTTGGTTTTTTCAGCAATCAATTTTCTTGACGCCGCAGGCGACAATGACTTCGCCGAATGAAAACTATAAGCCCATTTTACTGTCGCGCCTTCAATATCACCAATATGGTCTTGCGCTTCTGTTACCGCTGCCTCATCGCCGGAAATCATAATAATAGGCACGCCGAACTCCCCGGCAATGGCCGCATTAAAATAGCTTTCCCCGGCAATTTTACCATTTAATTTCAAGCCGGTAATATCCGCACTTGATTTCGTATGGGCACGAACCCCCGACATATAATTAGTGCTTGAATGATAACCGATATAAATCGCGCCATCAAAGCCGCCATCTTCCAAACCTTGCATCATGCCAAGTTTTCTCGGCCATGAACGGATAATTTTTACATTTTCAGGAAACTGTTCAATAAGCAGGTTTTGCCCGTTACCATGGCTATCGCTAACGACAATTTCCGTTGCCCCCGCTTCAAAGGCGGCATTCACTGCTGCGAGGGTCTCCGCCGTGGTAAATTCTCTAAACCGTTGATATTCAAAGCCGCCGGGGCTTAATTGCTCGCCCGTAACCGCACCAGCGATCCCTTCCATATCAACGGAGATATAAATTTTTAATCCGTCTTGAGCAAAGCTGTTCGAAAACATTAAAATCATTAATGTTGTTGTTAAAAAACCTATCTTTTTCATTATTCATCCTTCTCAAAAAAAAATCTCCTCTACAGTTTTAACCGAGGAGGAGATTTTAAATAAAATTCATTTATCTAGAATTACTGAAGCGTCGCCGCAACCGCATCAACCCTGCGCCATAAAGCGAGAGTATTTTCACTCCAGATTTTAGCAATATCTTCTTCTGAATAACCACGGTCAATGAGCGCTGCTGTTACATTCATGGTTTCTGCGGCACTATTCCAGCCTTCAAGGCCACCACTGCCATCAAAATCGGAAACAATACCAACATGATCAATGCCGATAAGATTAACTGTATATTCGATATGATCAATAAAGTCGTCCATAGTCGCAGCGGGGTATTTGGCATTAATGACTTCCATGCCGGCTACATATTCAGGCACCATAGCATGTTTTGCCCCGTCCCATTCTGCGTCACCGGCTGCTGCGATAATAACATCGCGCAATGCAGCAACTTCAGGGCCTTTTTCAGGATAATGTTTCACGAAACCATCTAACCCGACGATTTGCACAACACCATTTGCAGCACCAACTGCTTTTAATTGCTCATCAGAAAGGTTACGACGATGTTTTGAAAGTTCCCACACACCGGAATGTGACGCAATAACAGGTGCTTTTGAATATTCCGTAGCCTGCAGCATACAATTGATCGATACATGTGAAACATCCACACAAGATGGACGTGGACCGTTTGGTGGCTTCAAACAATCGGGTATTGGCCGTAATCTGGGTTATGAAGGTGTGCTGCAG